>NZ_JBPQTS010000015.1:0-64143 GCF_051386455.1 Streptomyces sp. URMC 124 | reverse complement strand
TCGGTCTCCTCAGCCCGGTAGATGAAGTAGAGCGTCTCGTCGGCGTCTCCATATGTCTTCCCGGCGGCCGAGCCCTCGTCCAGATGCCCTGGGGCTACAGCATCGCCACCACCTGGGCCTACACCGTCCAGGAAGCCCGCGGCTTCGGCATCGGCTGGGCCTACGGCCTCGGCCTCGGCACCTTCGCCCTCGCAGCCCTCAGCGAGGCCAGCAACGCCCGTCATGGCGCCGGCCTGCGCCGCCAGTTGGCCACCCGCACCGCGCTCGTCATCGCCTTCATCGGCGCCATCGGGGCCATCGACCTCTACGACCCCGTCACCGCCCTCACCGGAGTCCACCCATGAACACCGCGCTCACCCTCGGCGGCATCGCCGCAGCCCTGGCCATCCTCTACGCGAACCTGCGCTCCTGGTGGAAGGGCAAGCGCGACTGGAAAGCGATCCTCCCGTTCGCCGGCGGAGGGATCCTCGGCGGACTCGCCACCGTCTGCATCGGGGGAGCGCTGGGCTGGGGGGCCGTCGGGGCCGCCGCGATGTTGAGCGAAGGTGGGGATAGCGCGGTCCATACCGTCGTCGGCACCGGCGGGGCACCGGTAGCACGAGCGAGCGCCGGAACCCTCACAGGGCCCGGCGGCGTGGTCGTCTTTCTGATCTTCGTAGCCGTCGCGATCTTGTTCAAAGCCTCTTCGGCGAAGGACCGGTGGCGCATCGTCGGCGGATTCTCGACCTTCGCCGCCCTCGGAGTCCTCCCCGCCGTGGCAGGCGTCATCCTCCACCTCGTCCTCGGCGTCAACGCCGTCGGGGATTGGGGCCTCAACGCCCTCAACGGGGGCAGCGTATGACCCCCCTGCCCCTCATCGCCCACCGCCTGTGGACCGGCTCTGAAGTCCTCGGCCTCCGCCTGTGGAACCGCGCCTGCTCCTGGTGCGCCAAGAGCTACCGGCACGACCTCACCGGCCTCAAAGCGGCCCTCGGCCCAATCGCCCGTGGCGGCCTCATCGCAGGAGCTGGATGGCTCGCCACTTACGGAGTCGCCGCCGCTCCGGACGTGCTGCTGATTATCGCGCTCGCGTGGGGGATCGGTGCCTGGAACATGGCGCCTGTGCAACGGCCCGCGTCAGGTGAGGAGGCACCCGCCGCGCTGTCCGAAACCGAACAGGAAGGTCCCGCCCTCATCGGCAAAGACGAGTTGTGCGCCCTCGTGCGGAAGCTGGCCCAGGGCGGCGCCGGCGCCCACCTCTCCGCCCTCGCCGAGCACCTCCCCGACGGCCCCCATGACGCTTCCGCAGTGCGGGCCCTGTGCACCCAGCACGGGGTGCCCGTGGCCAAATCCGTACGGCAGTCCGGCCGGGGGGTCTCCACCGGGGTCAAGGTCGCCGACCTCCCACCCCTCTCCCCGCTCCCTCCCGAGGGCAGGGCAGTAGCTGTAGTCGTCGCAGGTCAAGATGGAACTACAGGAGCAGCTACAACTACGACTACACCGTCCATCGAGCTCCACTTCGACGGGAGCATGCAGATCGTTCGTGACCCCGCCCGTCGCGCACAGGCTGTCCGAAAATCCGTGCACGAGTACTGACACCAGCAGCCCCGAGTACTACCTTCGGATCACCCGGTACAGCCGTAAGGCTCCCCCCTACCGCTACCCCAAGGGCGGTGTGCTGCTGGTGCACGCACCACCAGCGGCCGACGGCGCTACCGGGCCAGCGCCCCCGGCTGCACCCCCTCCGCGCCGGGGGCGCTTACACGCTCCGAGGCCTTCCAGAGGAAGCCCGGCCGCGGCCCCTCGCGGCCTCGACGGCCAGCCCTCGCGCCCGTCCTTCAACCAGGACCTGCGGCCCCTCACCGGCACGGCTGAACAGTGCCAGCCGGACCACCCCGCCATCTCGCGAAAGGGAATCATGCCCCCCATGACTGACACGCCCATGACGTTGCCCGCCGCTGTCGAACGCGCCCTCCAGGCAAAGGAGGGCTCGGCCGCCGGGAAGACATATGGAGACGCCGACGAGACGCTCTACTTCATCTACCGGGCTGAGGAGACCGACATCGAGCTCGCGCACTTCGTAGGCCCCTTCGCTCTGCCGGCCGAGGGCAGGGTGGTCACGCTGTGGGGCACCGGCGATGAGTTCGTCGTGCATCGCGTCGAGAGCCACTACGCCGTTGGCGCGCAGGGGCGACCGGTTGCGCTGCACAAGGTCTTGGTGCGCCCGGCCTGTACGTCGGCTGAGGTGCTGGCAGACGGACGCGTGCGGGTGAAGGTGGTGTTGGTGTTCGGAGATCAGGCTGAGATCACGGCGGATGCGCCGGACGCGTTGGCCCCTGAGCGGTACCCCGCCGAGGAGGTGGCGGCGCAGGCCGGGGTGCCGGTGGAGAAGCTGGCGGGCAGGCGGTTGACGGCGTCCGTCGGCAAGGATGGCCGGTTGGTCGATTTCCGGCGGGCGTAGATCTCGGGCAGCCCGGCCTGCTGGAGGCGGGTCGGGCTTTTCCATCCCGAGGACATTGCAAAATGATACTCGACACCTGTAAAGTGATACTCGAAAGGGAGGGGCCGCGAACCCCGACCGAGCATCCAACCAACGAAAGGATCAAGATGTCCGACGAGAGCGCCATCCCGCCGAACCTCCTTCGCCGCCTCATGGAGTGCTACACCCTCCTCGCCGACACCTGCGCCGCCCTGCCCGGCCCCATCTCCCTGCCACGCGAGATGGGGCCGGGCAGCTGGGGCGCCCGCGAGGCAGCCGTCACCCGCGCGTCCGAGATCAGCTACGAGGCCACTGCCTCCCGGGCCGGACAGGAGGCACTCAAGTGCGCCGCCCTGCACTGGCTTGCCGCGCAGGACCTGATCGCGAACATGATGGCGGAGAGCATCATCCCGGACACGCAACCCCGGGCCTACCGGCCGGAGGCGGCGCTGCTGGTACTGCTGGCCTGCGAGGATCACGCCAGGGATCTCGTCCGCGAGCTCTACGGCCGCCAGTAACCCGGAAGAGTGAAACCGCCCCCAGCCCCGAAGTTGGGGGCGGTTTTTCACTCCCGGAACTTGCAAAGTGATACTTGAAGCATGTAAATTGATACTCATCGGGAAGGGGCCGCGAACCCCGAACCGAGCATCCACAACAAGAAAGGACGCACCATGAAGGACTGGAAGAACATGGAAGAGGCGGACTTCACCGCCCCGCTCGTCCAGCACTACACGAGCCTCGCGATGATCTGCTCCCGCCTCCCCATCCCCATCCAGCTCCCCGAGGTCGAGAACGGCATCAAGATCAGCACCCTCACCGACGCCGTAGCCCGCCTCGCCAAGGTCAGCGACGAGATCCCCGGCATCACCGAGGACGTGATGGCTAGCCTCTTCACCAGCTCCACCTGCTGGCTCGTGGCCGTGGACCTGTTCTTCGCCTACGAGGAAGAGCCCACCGAGTTCCGGGTGGACGGCTTCGCGATGAGCATGATCAACGCGCGGAGCTCCCTGGCGGACGCCGTCAAGTGGGTACTGCGTAACGGCGAGTAAGTAGCGCTCACCGCCCCCGGCACCCAGCCGGGGGCATCTGCACGCACACACGAAAAGGACCGGCGGGGCCGAGCCGAAGCTCTCAGCCCTGAGGCTGTCGCGAAACCCCGCCGGTCAGCATCCTTGAAAGGACCTCCCCATGGTAACCCCCGAAGGCGAGACGGTCGCCGAGATCGCCGACCGCCATAGCCGCTCCGTGCCCACCGTGAAGCGCTGGACGCAGCACCCCAAATGGCCCGCCCCCCTGGGCAAGCGCGGCAAGTGGTACGAATACGACCCCGCCGCTGTCGACGCGTGGGTCCAAGAGCACCACGCCCGCCCAGCCGTCGACCTGGAGCCGACGAGGCTGTACACCGCCCAGCAGCTCGAAGACGCGGGCATCGGCATCACAGCGACATCTATTCAATCCGACCTCAGCCGGGGCCGATGGCCCGCTCCAGACGCCGAGGACGGCAACGTCAAGCGGTGGCTGGGAGCATCTGTGATCGCGACACTTTTCCGGCGGCGCCCATACCGCAAGACAAAGGCTGAACCGGAAAGCTGAAGCCGCTCTGCTGCTCCCAGCGGTCTTGGCGGATTCTGCTTCAGATGATTCGCTCGGCTAGGTCTCGGAAGAAGACGGCAAGCTCATAGCCGGCGGTCTTGAGGGCGATCGGGTACGTGCTGGTCTCCGTCATGCCTGGGGCGACGTTGGTTTCGAGGATGTGAACCTCGCCTTGCGCGGTGACGATAGCGTCCGTCCGGGACAGGTGGCGCAGCCCAAGGGCCACGTGGGCCTCCACGGCCGCTTGCGCCGCGCGTTCGGCGGTTGCCTGGTCGAGCCGGGCGGGCGCGTGGAAGGAGACGGCGCCAGCGGTGTAGCGGTGGCTGTAGTCGTACAGACCCCCGTGCGTGTCGATCTCCACGGCCGGCAGGGCGGTGGGCTCGCCGTCGATGTCGCCGACGGAGATGGCGATCTCGGTGCCGGTGATGTGCTGCTCGACGAGGACTTCGTGGTGGTAGCCGAGGGCGGAGACCAGGGCCAGCGGCAGCTGGTCGGCCGATTCCACGTGGGTGACGCCGAACGCGGACCCGCCGGCGCGAGGCTTGACCACCAGGGGCAGGCCGAGGCGGTCGAGGACGTGCGTGGTGAGGGCTTGTGCGCCCAGGTCGTGGAACGCCTGCTGCGGGAGCGTGACGGACTGCGGTGTGTGCAGGCCCGCGCGCACGAAGATGTCCTTGGCGGTGGCCTTGTCGAAGGCGACGCGGCACGCTGCGGGGCGGGCGCCGATGTAGGGCACGCCGGCCAGCTCCAGTACTTCCCTGATCGTGCCGTCCTCCCCGGCGGCACCGTGCAGCAGCGGCAGGGCCACGCTCGGCGGGTCCTCGGCCAGGTGGTGTAGCAGGGTGTCGTCGACGTCGCGTTGCTGGACTTCGACGCCGGCCGTGCGCAGGGCCTGGGTGACGTGCGAGCCCGAGCTGAGGGAGACCTCGCGTTCAGCCGACAGGCCGCCCGCGAGGACGAGAACGGACTTCAGATCACTCATCGAGGCCATCCAGGGGGAGACGGGGTGTTCAGGGGAGCTGGGGGCTGGGAGCTTGCGGGCCGTGGGCAGGTCGGGCGTGGGTGACGCCGAAGGTGGTGCGCAATGCGATCTCGTCTTTGATGACGGTGCTGAGCCGCTGGACACCTTCGCGGATCCGTTCGGGTGTCGGGTAGCAGAACGACAGGCGCATGCTGCCGTGGCCTTGGCCGTCGGCGAAGAAGCCGCTGCCGGGCACGTAGGCGACACGGGCGGCCGTGGCCCGGGGCAGCATGGCCTTGGCGTCCAGGCCGCCGGGCAGGGTGACCCAGACGAAGAAGCCACCCTGCGGCACCGTCCACGTGGTGCCGGGCGGCATGTGCTCCATCAGCGCCTCCAGCATGGCGTCGCGCCGCTCCCGGTACATCTCGCGAAACGCCTTGAGCTGGTCGGTCCACGGCTGGGTACGCAGGTAGCGATCAACGACCATCTGGGTCAGCGGCGATTGCGAGAGGACCGCGGACTCGGCGGCCAGTACCAGCTTGTCCCGTACGGCCGGCGAGGCCAGCGCCCAGCCGACCCGCAGGCCTGGGGCGAGAGTCTTGGAGAACGACCCGAGGTAGATCACATCGTGCTCGCTGGGCGCATCCGCACGCAGAGCGCGTACGGGTTCGCCGTCGTAGCGCAGCAGCCCGTACGGGTTGTCCTCCAGCAGCAGCACCCGGGCGCGGCGACAGACCTCCAGGACCTGCGGGCGGCGCTCGGTGGTGAGGGTGACGCCCGCGGGGTTCTGGAAGGTCGGCACGCTGTAGAAGAGCTTCACCGGGCGCCCCTCGGCCCGTAGGCGGGTGAAGGTGGCGTCGAGGGCTTCGGGGATGACGCCGTGCTCGTCCATGTCCACATGGGCAATGCGGGCCTGGTAGGCGGCGAAGGTGTTGATCGCGGTGACGTAGGTGGGTGCCTCGGTGACGACGGTGTCGCCGGGATTGAGGAACACCTTCGCTACCAGGTCGAGTGCCTGCTGCGACCCGCAGGTGACCACCACGTCGTCGGGGCGCGCGCTGATGCCTTCCAGTGCCATGACCTCGCAGATGCTCTCGCGCAGCGAGGCGATGCCCTGCGCGGAGCTGTACTGCAACGCCACCGGCCCGTGCTGGGCGATGAGGTCGGCCATGACGCTGCTGACCGTGTCCATGGGCAGGGCGGAGACGTTGGGCATGCCGCCGGCCAAGGAGACCACCTCCGGGCGGGAGGCGACGGCGAACAGGGCGCGCACCTCGGAGGCGATCATGTTCGCTGCGCGGTCGGCGTACTGGCCGCGCCACGGGTCGAGCGTGTGTTTTTCGGGTGAATCATCGGGCATGCGCCGGGCTCCCTCACCATGACCTCTGGGGCTCCCGAGCCTAGTGAGGAGGCGTCGGCGGGGCTGGCGATTCGGCGGGATTTCACCCGCCGACCCGTCGAGGGGCCCGCTCGCGGACGGCCGTGTGCGAGGTCAGACGGCCTTGACGATTTCGCCGAGTTGGCGGGCGTCCGAAAGTGTGCGCTGCCGGGAGGGGACCCGGCGGTGCACTTCGCGGGCGCGCTCCAGCAGCAGGCCCTTGTGGTACTCCTCGGGCAGGTCCTGCATCACGGAGACCGCCTGCTGGCAGGCTCCTTCGGCGTCGCCCTCGCGGTGCAGGCACAGGGCACGGTCCAGCTTGAGCAGTGCCGGAGAGATGCGGCTGGTGGCCGAGCACAGCTCCAGCGCGCGCTCCTGGCTCTCCCGGGCCCGGCGGGTTTCGCCGAGATGCAGCAGGGCCTGCGACAGATGAACGTGGATCTTTGCCTCGGGAAGGCCGAACCACGTGTCCGCCTGTTCCTCACGCGTGAGCCGGGCCGTGATCCGATCGGCCTCCTGCAGCGCCGCACGCGCCTCGTCCGGTTGCCGCGCCAGCGCATGCGCGCGGGCAGCGACCACGGAGGCCAGCGCGGCGGACGCGTTCGACTGCGTTCCGGCGATCGCCTGCGCCTTCGCCGCCTGCTCCGCAGCGGCCTGGGGTGCGCCGTAGTTGAGGGGGACCATGGCGTGCCGCGCGACGACCCAGGCGTGCAGCGCACGGTCCCGGGATTCTTCGGCGGCCCGGGCGGCAGTGTGGAACCAGGCTGTCGCCTCCCGGCGGTCACCCATGTCGTGCAGGACGATCGCGGTCATGCCGGCGAGTTGGGCGGTGGCATGGCACAGGCGGGTGCGCTCCGGCACGGTGAGCGGGCGGTCGAGGAGCGGCTGCAGGCCGCGGAAATCCGTCGCCAGGTCGGCAAGCCGCTCGGCCGGTGGGCGGCCGTTGTAGCCGTAGCCGTACTGTTCGGCGGCGGCCTCCCACAGGCTGATGTCTCCGCTGGTGCTGCTGGTGAGGGTCAGGTCGACGGACCGGCGAGTGTCGGCGAGGGAGGCCAGTCCGGCAGTGCTGAGTCCTGCGGCGAGCGCGCCGCGCAGGACGAGGCGGCGCTTCATGGGGTCGTCTCCATCCGTGGGGTGAGCGGCAGTGCTCTCCCAGGGTCTCTCAGCAAGGCCCAGAAGGGGACCGGGAATTCGCAGCCCGTCGGCGATGCGCTCGATCACCGGCATGGAGGTGATCTCTCCTTCGCCGCGGGCGAGACGGCTCACTCGGTCGGTCTTCAGCTCACACGCCTCGGCGATCTTCGTGTAGCTCACGCCGACGGCGTGCAGCGCGGAGAAGACGGCCCCGAAGTCCCGGCCGGCCAACGCCTTCAGCAGGCGGTAGTCGGCGAGCAGTTCTACAGGTAATGCAGCTGGCGGCAGTGGACTGCCCATGGCCCCCCGGCTCTCCCACGCTGTAACCCCGCAGGACGCTACCCGTCGTGGGACTCCCACGACGGGCTTACGCGAAAGCACGCACGGGAGTTGAGTCGTCTTTCCGCCACCAACTCGTTCGAGAGGATGCCCCATGGCCTATGCCGGTGAGACCTACGGTGAGAAGACCGCTGACCTCTACGACGCCCTGTACGAGGAGTTCGCGCCGCCCGCCGAGCAGATCGACCTGCTGATCAAGCTTGCAGGGGACGGCCCGGTTGTCGAGGTCGGCGCCGGAACTGGCCGGATCGCCCTTCCGCTCGCTCGAGCGGGCATCGGGGTCACCGCCGTCGACGCTTCGCAGGAGATGATCAGCCGTCTGGCGAAGAAGACCGAAGGGCTGCCCATCACGCCGGTCGTCGCGGATGCCGCCGAATACGTGGCCCCCGAGCCTGTGCCGCTCGTCTTCGCCGTCTTCAACACCTTCTTCCTCCTCGCTGATGAGCCCACGCAGCGCGCCTTCCTGCGCAACGCTGCACGCTCCCTCACGCCGGCCGGGACCCTGGTCATCGAGACCTTCGCTCCCCGGCCCGGCCAGCGCCTGCCCGACGGCCCGCACCCTGGCGTCTTCCCCGTCGACAAGGACATCGTCCTCAAGCGGCATCTCGACGACTCCGCCCTCCTGTTCACTGGCGAGCGGCACGCTGATCGAGGCGAATTCCACTACCGGGAGGTCCTGCTGCGCGACGGTCAGGTTCCGCGCGTGCTCCCCGGCAAGATGCGCTACTGGGAGCCCGAGGACATCGACGCCCTGGCCAAAGAGGCCGGACTGGCCTTGAAGCAGCGCAATGCCGACTGGTGCGGCGGCCGCTACCAACCCGGCACCAGCGCCAAGCACGTCTCCCTCTACACCCCGGCGGCCTCCAGGTAGCGGCCCACGGCGAACGGGCGGCGAGGACGCGGACCTCTGCCGCCCGCGCTCGGCTGACAGGGGTCCACAATGGAGGCAGGCCCCACCAGCACTTCGGGAGGCTGCATGCCCGCCCTCATCCCCTGCCCCGGCCGCCACAACGACGCCTGGCGCTGCGCCGAACAGACTCGCGCCGAAGACAACACCCCCCACGACCTCACTCCCGTCTTCGGTCAGCCGGTGCATTGCACGCGCTGCGCCGATCGTGCCCGCACCAAGCTCCTTGATCTCCCTGAACTCCTTGCCGCCGTCTGGCTGGAGGCCGTCCACGGTAGCCGCGGCCCGAAAGCCGGCACGATCGGTCGCTCACCCGTGACGCCGCGATGGCCAGGCGAACCGTCCCGGATCCTCACCGATCACATCGTCGGCGGCCTGCTCACCCTGGAAGACGACATCCGCTCGCTCCGGCACCTCAACGACCGCCGCACCGGAGTCACGGAAGGCGCTGCGGCCACCGCTGCCGTCCGCTTCATCGGCACTCACCTGGACTGGGCCCTGACCGAGCACCCTGCCGCCAGCGAGGCCCACGACCGTCTATCGGCCAACCCCGCGGCACAGATCCAGGCGTGGCACCGGGCAGCCGTACGCTTCACGGCACGGGATGCCCTGACTGAGCGGTACGCGGCACCGTGCCCTCGGTGCGATCTACTCGGCCTGTACCGCGCAGACGGCGACAACTACATCGAATGCCGCAACATCACCTGCGGCATGCTGCTGACCCGCGCCGAGTACGACGCGCACGCCGCGCAACTCGTCGCGGGCCAAGCTGCTTGACCGTTCAATTGCGTCACGCGTAACGTGAGCCGCAGGCACACGTGTGCCCACTCGACCACCAGCCCCAGACCGCGTCTGGGCTTTCGCGTTCGGGAGGATCCCCGTGGCGGAGCTGACCGGCGACCTGCAGACCACGCTGTGGACAACCGCCCAAGCCGCGGAAGCCGCCGGCGTGAAACCGAACGTGATCCGCACCTGGGTCTACCGAGGACACCTCACCCGGGCAAACTCCCCCCGCTGCCGCACCCCGAAGTACAAGGCCATCGACGTCGTCCTTGCCGAAAAGGCCACTCGCGAGCGGGCACGGCGCACCTACTCGGCAGCCTGATCACCCGCCGCCCTCACGTCCAGCGGCAAAGGGGGTGTCGAATGCCCTTTCCGAGCGGCGCCTCCACCATCATCCTCACCATCAACCGGCCTGTACCTGCCGGCGGCGCCGCTGCCCAGGGCCGGATCATCCTCAGCCCGTCGGCCGTCCTCGTGGACGCCGCACGCAAGGCGGTCTACTCCGGCGCCTCCACCATCACCATCAGCTCCTCCGGCACGGCCGCCGTCGTCCTCCTGACAACCGACAGCCCCGGTGTCCTGCCGACCGGGTGGCGATGGCGGGTCGACGAGCAGCTCGCCGGGGCGCGCCGCACCTACTGGATCGAGCTCCCCTCCACGCTGGGCTCTACCGTCGACCTCGCGGAAGTCTCCCCGGTCTCCCAGCCGGATGGCACCGGGCAGAGCCTGCCACCCACCGGACCTGCCGGAGGCGCCCTGGCAGGCTCGTACCCGAACCCGGAACTCGCCGCGAACACGGTGGCACAGTTCGATGCGTCCGGCGCTGCCTCCAGCGCCGTCGCCGTGCACGTAGCCGCGACGGATCCGCACGGCGACCGCGCATACTCCCTCGCGAAGGCCGCGAACCTCGCGGACCTCGCCTCCCCGGGGACAGCCCGGTCGAACCTCGGCCTCGGCGTGGCAGCCACGCTCAACGTCGGCACGACACCGGGCACGGTCGCGGCCGGCGATGACACCCGGCTCAGCGACCCCCGTACACCCACGAGCCATGCCTCCAGCCACGCCAACGGAGGCACGGACCCGCTGACCGCTGCCGCAATCGGAGCCGTCGCGATTACCGGCGACCAGGTGATCAACGGGGAGAAGACGTTCAACACGGCCATCCCCGTACTGCCCGGCTTCGATCCCGCCTTCGGCAACCAGGCCGTCCGTAAAGCATGGGTGGACAGCACCTTTCTCCCACTGGCCGGCGGCACGATCACCGGCGCGCTCTGCCTCGCCAACAGCGCCGCCCCCTCCACGCCCGCCTCGGGAGGGGTTCTGTGGGTCGAAGGCGGCGCGCTGAAGTACAAGGGCTCCAGCGGCACGGTCACCACCCTCGCCCCGGCCTGACGCCGCGGCCTTCGACCACAGGAGCGCCTTGTGACCACCTCCTCGCACGCCGTCCCGGCCTCCGAGCCGCCGCCCCTCAGCGGTCCAGCCTGCCAGCTGTGCGGAGCCCCCGCGGTCGTGCACTGGCAGCGGCGCCTGACGAAGGAGGAGTTCACCGCTCACCTGACCTGGGAGCAAGAACGCCGGGACCGCGCCCGCGAGCTCGCCGACCCGCAGTACCCCGCTCCGGACTTCGGCCCTTTGCCGACTCCTCAGGAATGCACCACCAGCGTCTTCGCGTGCGCTGCCCACGCCATCACCCTGGACGCGGCAGCGCTGGTCCACCGGGACACCTGCACTGCGCCCTCACCGTCCGGCCTGACCGGCTGCGACTGCACCCCCGAGTCGCCCCCGGCACGTGAACCCGAGCCGGGCGCCTCCGGCGGACTGCCGCCTGCCTGGTCCTCCGGGAGGTGAGCTCATGGCCCGGACCATTCCGCCCGAAGGCAAGCGCTGCACCGTCATGTGCCCGCCGCGAGGGGAGAAGCCCGAACGACAGTGCGGCCACTACGCCCGGCCCGGTGAGACCCAGTGCGCCCTGCACGCCGGCCAGCAGCCCATCACCGCCGTCCCCGGTCGGCGCTGCACCGCGCACCGCAGCACCGATGGACAGCCCTGCGCGAACTGGGCCGTGAAGGGCTTGACGGTCTGCCGCTATCACGGTGGCAACAGCAGGCAATCGCAGGCGGCGGCAGAGCGACGACGGGCGGAGGCAGCAGTGGAAGCCCAGGCCCGACGGACCCTGGCCCAGCTCGGGGCCGCCCCCGTCGAGAACCCCCTGACCGCTCTTGCCGAACTCGCCGGGGAGATCCTGGCGTTCAAAACGGCACTGGCAGAGCGTGTCAACGACCTCTCCAGCATCCGTTTCTCTACCGAATACGGTGAACAGGTTCGCGCCGAGGTCAGCCTCTACGAACGGGCGATGGACCGCGCCGTCAACGTCCTGGGAACGATCGCCCGCCTCAACATCGATGAGCGCCTGGCCGCCATCAGCGAGCGGCAGGCACAAGCCGTGATCACGGCCATCGATGCCGCCCTTGCCCAGGCAGGGGTGACCGGCCCCGCGGCCGCCGAGGCCAAGCGGGTCGCCGCCCGTCGGCTGCGCGCCGTCTCCTGATCACAGGGGGGTGCTGTGGACGCCCTCCTCCTCGCCGCAGACTTGCTGGAGGCTCCGCCTCCCGATGTGTTCGCGGAGCTCGGGTACGTGCCGACGCCCAAGCAGCGCGAGTTCCACGACGCCACCGAGTTCGACGTCCTCTACGGCGGGGCGGCCGGCGGCGGCAAGACCAAGTCCCTCTTGCTGGAAGCCATCCTCCAATGCGTGCGCTATCCGGGCCTGCGGGTCGGGGCGTTCCGGCGTACCTACGGGGAGCTGAAGGAATCCCTGATCGCCGAACTGGCCCAGGTGGACTTCGCGCGCCCTGTCGGGGCCCGCTGGAACGGCACCGACTTCGAGCTGCGTTTTACCAACGGTTCGCTGATCATGTTCCGATACGCCGAGTCCATCCAGGACGCCACCCGCCGCCAGGGCGGCCAGTACCAGATGCTCGTCTTCGACGAGCGAACCCTGACACCGCCCGACGTCGTCGCCTTCCTGGAATCGCGTCTTCGTTCCGGACGGCGGGAGATCCCCGTACTGGGCATCCGATCCGGCACCAACCCCGGCGGGCCCGGCCACGGCGCCGTCAAGACCAGGTACATCCAGCCCACCAACTACGGTGCGAACATCGTCACCGACGAGCGCGGCCGCACCGTCCGGTTCATCCCCTCGAAGCTCTCCGACAACCCCCACGTCAACCCGGAGTACTCCGCCGACTTGAAGGCACTGCCCGAGAAACTGCGCGCCGCCTTCCTCGACGGCGACTGGGACGTCTTCGCCGGCCAGATGTTCCCCGAGCTCAAGCGGGAGCGGCACGTCCTCGACCCGGTTGCCCTGCCCGCGACGTGGAAGCGCTTCAGCGGCCTCGACTGGGGGTTCTCCGCCCCTTGGGCCGTGCTGTGGGCGGCGGTCGACGAGGACGAACGCGTGTGGGTCTACCGGGAGATCTACCGTCGCGGTGTCGGCGAGAGGGAGCAGGCTCAGCAGATCCTCGCCGCCGAGAACGAGGGCGAGGAGGTTGCCGTTCGGTACGCCGACGACGCCATGTGGGCAGCCCGGGGCGACGCCAAAGCGATCGCCGCCGTGTACGGCGAGGAGGGCGTGCACCTCACCCCGGCCGGGAAGCGTCCTGGCTCGCGGGTCACCGGCTGGCAGCGCGTGCACTCCTACCTGTCGGAGGCACCGGCTTGCCCGCATCACCGGGCGCTCGGATGGCAGACGTGCCCACGGCTCCATCTGTTCAGCACGGTCACCGACCTGTACCGGGAGCTGACGAGCCTGCCGCACGCCACCAAGGGAGACCCGGAGGACGCCGACACCACAGCCGACGACCACGCCGCCGATGCCCTGCGCTACCTACTCTCCAACCTCGGAGGCGGCCCACAGTTCGTGACCAGCCCTGCCCCCGCCCTAGCGGCGGTGGCCGGGAACGAAGTGCTGGAGCCGCTCGGCCCCGCAATGGCCTACCGCCCATCCGGGCCTGCAGCTGACGAGTGGTGGCTCCATGACGATGACGAGGCGCCGCGCGCGGGGAGGACGGTAGAAGCCCCGTGAGCCTGAAGACGTGGTGGCAGAGCATCACCGGCAGCGCCCCCCAGGTGCTGGAATCAACGCTGGCGAAGCTTCCGGAGAGGGCCGGCTTCGAGTACGGCATCGGCCCCGGCGGCCTGACCGAAACGAACCAGGGCATCGGCCCGGCCACGCAGACCGACCGGCGCTCGACCCTCACCCAGCTCTACGACGCTTACCTCGCCTGCCCGTGGGCCTGGGCCTCGGTCAACGCGATCGCCCGCACGATCACCGCCGGCGGCCTCGTCACCGACTGGGACAACGACGCCCAGGACGGCCGAGAGCAGCCGGACAAGCCGGATCAAGTGCTGCTCCTGGAGCGGATGCTGGCGTACTGCAACCCGCGGGAGAACATTCGTCAGATCCTCCGGGGCGCGGTGACGGACCTGCTGGTCTTCGGTGACGCCTTCATCGAGGTGGTGTGGCTGGGGAGCCAGCCGGTGGCTCTGTACTCGCTGGACTGCCCGAGCATGCTGCCGATCGCCGACGAGCACGGCACGGTGACCGGCTACGTGCAGGTGACCGAGATGGGGCAGCGGGCGGTGTTCGAGCCGCGTGAGGTCATCCACATCAGTCTCGACTCCCCGCGATCGGGGATTTTCGGAGTCTCGCCCACGCAGGCCGCCTTGCTGCCGATCACCGCGTGGCTCTTCTCCGCCGCCACCTCGAAGGAGATCTTCCGCAAGGGCGCGCCTCCCACCATCCACGTGGACCACCCGGCCGGCGCATCACCAGCGGAGATCAACCGGTGGACGGCGCAGTACATGCAGCGCAACGTCGGTCCCCGCAACATCGGCACCCCGATCACGACCAAGGGCGGCGCCGGGGTTCACGAGCTCGCCCAGTCCCGCACGCTGGACTACCTCCAGTTCCTGGACCAGAAGCGCGACGAGATCATCGCCTCCTACGGGGTGCCACCGGCGAAGGTCGGTATCATCGAGTCCGGGAACCTCGGCGGCGGAACCGGAGAGGCCCAGGACCGCACGTTCACAGTCAACACCTGCCAGCCGATCGGTGAACTGGTCCTGGAAGCTCTGAACTTCCGCCTCGTGCGCCTGGGCTTCGGTATCGAGGGCTGGCGGCTGAAGTTCCCGGACGTCGACATGCGCGACTCCAAGACGGTCGAGGAGATCCGTGACCTCCGGCTGCGCAACGGCTCCTGGACCCTAGACCGCTACCGGGCCGACATCGGCGAGCCCCCGGCTGACGGCGGCGGGAAGCCCGTCCTGGTGGACCGGACCAACCTGGTGCGCTGGTCCGACATGGACGCGGCATCCACCGCGTGGGTGGCCAGCAAGCTCCGCGGCACCGCGCTGGAACCGCGCCCAACCCAGGACGGCGGTCCCGTCACGCCCAGGAAGCCCGGCACCGGTACGGACACGCCGGACAGCAGGTCACAGGCCGTGCCCGGACAGGCAGACGCCGAAGTCCGGGGACTGCCCGGACAGGCGGACAAGGTGTCCGGACAGGAGTCGGCCCGGTCGGTGTACCGGGCCCGGCTGCGTGAGGCCCTGGCGTGCCTCCCGGGAGGCACGGATGAGTACGCCGCCTGACCCGCCCGGCACCGTCGTCCTGCCACCGGCCCCACCGAACCACCCCCTGCGGGCCCAAGATCGGCTGAGCCGTCCCGGAGGTGAGCGCATGCCCCCCGACTTCTCCGACGGCTGCATGATCGCCCTCTACCCTCCGCCCGCCGTCGCTAAGGCCCTAGCCGTCGACGGCGGCCTGCCTCCTCAAGATCTCCACGTCACCGTCGCCTACTGCGGAGACGCTTCGGACACCGACGCCGAGGCACTCCGGGAGATCACCGGGGAACTGGCGGCCCGGGGCCCCTTCACGGGCCGCCTCGGCGGACTGGCCCGGTTCACCGGCAACGAGCACGATGTCCTGGTCGCCCTCGTCGACTCCCCGGACCTGGAAGACCTCCGCCGCGACACCCTCGACGCCCTGACCGCCCGCGGCATCAGCGTCCCGCGCAACCACGGCTACACCGCCCACTGCACCCTGATCTACCTAAAGCCCGACGACGCCCACCCGGTCAGCCGTCTCACCCCCATGCCGGTGGAGTTCACGGCGCTGTCCCTGGTCCACGGCACCGACCGCACCGATGCGCCGTTCGAGCACCCCCTCACCACCGTGGCCCGGGAGGCATTCGCCGCCGGGTGGGCAGCCTCCGGCGGCCCCCTCACCCCGCGCGTCCACGCGGCGTGTACCGCAGCCGTCCGGACAGCTATCGAACACGCCGACGACCCCCGCATCCTCGAAGTTACCGTCGACCTCGGACGGCTCGAAGGCATGTGGGCCCGCCTGTTCGCCCGCCGCGAGGAGCAGCAGACCCGCTGCACACGGACGGTCCTCGACGCCTGGCGGACACTGATCGACCGCCAGGCGCTCGCCGCCGCCGTCAACGCCTTCCGTCAGCGCGCCAGCCTGGCAGAGGCACGGCGCCCTCTCGGCGACCTCGCCGCCGAAGCTCTGGCCGCTGCCAAAGCCCTGCTGCGCGCGCTCGCCGACCTGAGCGGGTGGACCGCCCTGCGGGCCGCGCTGCGCGCCGCCCTCGCCGCCGGCCGGGCCGAGGGCTTGGTCAACGCCGTCGCGATCGCTGCTGAACGCCTGGGCACGGCCGGGGTGCGCCTGGACTGGGACATCGCATTCCAGCAGGCCTACCGGTCCCTGGAGCGGCTGGATGAGCTATGGGCTGAGGCGGATACGTGGCTGGCTCGCATGCTCGACGGTGCGGCGAGCGACCTGGGCCGGGTGCTCGCCAGTGCGGCCGAGGAGGGCGCGTCGCGCGAGGAGATGGTCGACGCGGCCATGGACGTCCTTGCCTCCGACGATGTCACCGCCGTTGCCTTCACGGTGGACTGGGCGATGACCACGGCGGCCGACGACGGCGCCCTGGCCCTGTACCGGTCCGAGGGCGTACAGCGGGTGGACGTCATCACGGCCGGCGACGGTCGGGTATGTGAGACCTGCATAGGCTACGAGTCGGCCAGCCCTTGGTCGTCGCTGGACGTGCCACGCCTGCCGACGCACCCGGTGTGCCGTTGCTGCTACGCGGCCGACGTCTCCTTGTCGCATTTCGCCGACTGGTTCGCCCTTACCTGAACCCAGCAACTATCGTGCGGGCGGCAGCTCGCTATGGCAGATCATGCCTGCATGGCATGCCTTGCGGTATGAGTCCTCGTAGGTACGCTCTCCGGCTGGTACCGCAGTGCTCACGATGCTGTAGAGAACGACGGCCATGACAGCCTGTCCGATCGCCACCAGCCATACGCGCCGGATACTGGCGATCACTGCTGCGATCACAGCAGCTACCGGTACTGCCCAAGCTGCTTTCGCGTAAGGCCCCGGCGGTTCGCCGTAGTGCTGCGGGTCCCACGACCAATAGGTCGAAGCCCAGCACACGCCGATGCACACCAGGGCCGCCAGCTCAATGACGGTTAAGAGCACCGCCGCACACCCACCGGTTCGCTTCTCTGTCCTCACCATCCGGGGACTATCGCCCAAGCAGTGCGAGAAGTCGTGAGTACCGGTACTCAATTCCGCGAGCTTCCCCTGAACCACCGACGTAAAGGGAGGAGAGTCGTGGCCACTCGCATCGGCTCGATCACCGGTACCGCGCTCGTCCCGGGCATCTCCCGCAACCGCCGCCTCTACACCGCAGCAGCCATCGGCCGGGCAGTCGCGCGGGCGCAGGCGCGGATCGACGATGGCGAGCAGCCGCTGGCGATGCTGACTCACCACGAGGCGGGGGACGACTCCACGCAGATCGTCGGCCGGATCACGAGCATCTCCCAGGCCGACGACGGCTCGGCGCGCTACACCGCCGACCTCGCCGACACCGCGCCCGCGCGCGCCATCGCCTCGCTCGTCGACGGCGACGGCGGGCCGCCGTTCCTGTCCGGGGTCAGTATCCGCGGCGCCTGGATCGGCCCCGTCCGCCGGCACTCCGGTCCGGACGGCGCTCCGGTGGAGACTGCGGATGACCTGGAGATCGACGGCCTGGACTTCACCCGCAAGCCCGGCGTCCCTGGAGCCCGCGTCGACATCTACACCCCCGCCGCGCCGCTCGGGCCGGCGGAGAGCGCACCCGGCCGGGTGCTCATCACCGAGTCAGTGCTGGAGGCGCTGGTGGACACGACCGTCACGGAAGCCGACACCGCGCCGGCTCGGGCCCCCGTCCCCGGCGGGGGCCCGTTTGCCGATCCGGGCTATCAGGCGGACAAGGAAAAGCGGTACCCCATCGACACCAAGGCTCGCGCCAAGGCCGCGTGGTCGTACATCAACCAGGCCGACAATGCCCGCGCCTACTCGGCCGCGCAGCTCAAGCGCATCAAGCAGCGCATCACCAAGGCGCTGCGTAGCTTCGGGGTCACGGTGGCCGCGCAGGAGGGATGGCTGATCGACCCGATCGGCCAGGTAGGCGAGGCCGTCGCCGAGGGACTTGGGTACGACGTCGATCCCGCGCACGCGGGGTCGATGTGCATCAGCCTCACCAACGGTCCGACCACGGTCACCGTGCTGTCGCACTGCGTCGACCCGCACGACCTCGATGCCGTCGGCCGCGCCGCCATGGCCGGCGCCTGCCAGGCCCTGGCCGCGCTCGACCCGGATGTGGACGCCGACATCGACCTCCCGGGCGCCCCGGCCGAGGACACCGATGGCGACCTTGAGGACGTCGACGACGACGCCATGGAGACCGCCGGCGAAGCCCTCACCCCGCAGACCTCGGCACCGGAGACGCCGGCCGCCGATTCCACCCTGGAGAAGGAGACCGCCATGGCGGAGTCCACCACCCCGGCGGCCGCGACCCCGGGCAGCACCGAGAGCATCGAGGCCCTCGGCGCGAAGATCGACAAGCTGTCTGACGCTCTGGCGGGGTTCGTCACCGCCATGACGCCGCCGGCCGCCGCGCAGGAGTCCGCAGCTGCCGCCCCGGTCGCCGAGGCCGCCCCCGCACCGGAGGTCATCGAGACCGACGATGAGCGCATCGCCCGCCTGGTGGCTGAGGGCATCGCCAAGGCCCTTCCGCATGCCGTCCAGGAACACGTCGAGTCCACCGGCGGCCCGGCACGCAAGGGCCTGGTGGCCCCGATCAGCGAGTCCGCAGCCGTCGCGGCGCCGGGGCTGCCGGAGGGCGCACCGGCCAAGCCGCTGCACGAGTACACCGACGAGGAGTGGCGGCAGTACATGGCCCCCGTCACGGTTGCCGCCGTCCTCGGCGGCCGTGGCACGGTCCAGCCCGAGTAGCTCCTCTCGGCCGCACCGCGGCCACCTATGTCTTCTCTGACCGCCAGCGTTGATCGCTGGTGCCGCTCGGCAGTGATGGTCACCCGCCCCGCCCGGCCTCGCCGGTACGGGGCTTCGTCATGTCTACCTGCCGAGAGAGGCACCCTCATGAGCACCCGCGATCTGCGTGAGGCGCTGGACGCCGCTGGAGCGTCCGCACTCGTCCCCAAGATCATCGACCCGATGCTGCTGGAGTACCAGCGGCGCTACTCCCCGCTCGTCCGTGCGATCCCGTCGCGCAAGTGGGACTCGACGGTCTACTACTTCAACCAGAGGACGGCGAGGGCGCAAGGCGGGTTCGTCACCGACGGCGGCGCCCGGCCCGTCTCCAACAGCACCTACGTGCAGAACAGCTTCCCGATCCGCAACCTCCAGTCCGTCGGCGCGGTCACCGGCTACTCCCAGGCCGTCACCCGGCAGCTCATCGGCGACCTGAAGGCGCAGGAGATCGAAGGCTCCATCCAGGGCCTCTACTGGGACATCGAGAACGCGATCCTGTGGGGCAACTCCGGCTCCACTGCCCTCGGCGGCTACCCGCAGTTCGACGGCCTCGACACCCAGGTCAACACGTTCTCCGGCAGCAACCAGAACGCGATCGACTTCAACGCGGCCCTCTCCCTCGGCGCCCTCGACAAGGTCATCGACATGGTGGAGCAGCAGGCCGCCATGGCCGTGCAGGACGCGGGTTGGATGTTCGTGATGTCGCCGACGGCGGCCTCCAAGGTCGCGCAGCTGCTCACCGCGCAGCAGCGGTTCGTCGACCGCGTCGAGGTCGCCAGCGGCCTCAACGTGCTGACCTACCGCGACGTGCCGATCGTGAAGTCGAGCTTCCTGTCGGCGCGCAGCTTCGGCATGGGCACCGTCACCACCGCGACCGCCACCACGGGCGGCACCCTGGCCGCCGCCACGTACTACTACCAGGTCGTGCCCGTCATCGCCCGTCAGGGCGAGGTCCTGCCTTCGGCCGAGGTCTCGCAGACGACCACCGGCTCCACCTCGACCGTCACCCTCTCCTTCTCCACCCCCACCGGGCTCGACGGCTCCCAGCCCAACCTTTTCAAGGTCTTCCGCTCCACCGCGACGGGGACCGAAACGCTCCTCGGCTACGTGGACGCCACAGTCGGCATCGCCGCGGACGGCGTCACCCCGGTACTCACGACGAGCATCGTGGACGACGGCACCAAGCTCACCCCCAAGAACGGCTCCACCTTCCCGGCATCGGGCCCGGCCACCTACGTGGGTACGAACAGCTCGATGAAGCCACAGGCCACCGGACAGGAGAACATCTACCTGATGTCCCGCAACCAGGACTTCGTCGTGCGGCCGTACGTACGCGAGCTGACCCCGCTGGACGTCTACCCGACCACGGCCGGGCCGGACCAGCTTCCGTACGCGATCGTCTCCGACACCACCCTCGCGGTACGGGCGCCGAAGTACCTCGGCCGGCTGGCCCGGGTCACCACCACCCTCTCCAGCTGACCCGACTCCGGGTGCTGCGGCACACCCCCTCTCCTCGTGCCGCAGCACCCGCTTTTCCCGAAAGGAGCACGCTCGTGCCGCTCATCCGCAAGGAACTCGCCGGCAGCGATTCGCACGGCCATACCTGGGCCGAGGACGGTGCCGTGGTCGAGATCGAGGACCCCGAGCAGGTGGCCGCGCTGGTCGCCATCCCCGACGGAGGGTTCAGCGAGGTCACACCCCACAGCACCGACACGGACACCGCGGGGGCGCTGCCGGACGACAGCGGCACGGGCCCGGAGTTCTCCGAGGTCGACCCGACGGATGAGACCGTGGAGGCGCCCAAGACGCCCGGCCGCCGGGGCCGCAGGCTCGCAGCGCAGGAGTAGGCCGTGGCCGCGGACTCCCCGGTACCCCTCGCGAGCGCGGCGGACCTGGCCGCCGGGCAGTTCGCCGACCTGGTCCGCGACTACGCCCCCGACGCCCTCGACCAGCTGATGATCGAGGCAACACGTCAGTGCGAGGGCATCTGCGGCCGCCGCCTCGCTCCGTTCACCAACGTGCCCGAATCACACCGGGCGCAAGGTATCGACCCGGACGAGTACAGCGACGCCGGCGGGCTGCCCATGGACATCCAGGGCACCCTGGGCCGCTCCTACGCCGACGCACTCGGCTCCGGCGACCAGGTCAGGCACGTCTGGCTGAACGAATTCGCCCCGCGCTACCCGGAGATGTGGTCCTACACCGCCCTGGCCGTTACCCTGCTGCGCTCCTACGGCGGCTCCCAGAACGTGACCGCGGCGTCGCTGATCGGGGCCGAAGCCGACAGCGGGCACATCTGGTTCAGCTTGGGAACTTTCCTCCCGGTCGGCTCCTTGATCCGTGTCACGTACGGCGGCGGGTACGCCACCGTGCCCGCGGACTTGGGCCGCGCCTGCAAGCTCCTCGCCGCCAGCCTCGTCCTCGGCGAGATCGACCCGGCCGGCACCCAGTTCGGGCACGACCGCGGCGTCCTGACCACTCAGGCCGAGGCGATCCTCAGCACCTACCAGCGCACCTAGGAGGGCTGATGAGCAGTGCTGATGCAGTCGCCCGGGAGGCTGCGTGGCTGGCTGACTTCAACCCCGCCGACGGTCTGCCCGCTCTGTCCGCCACGCTCGGCGGCCCCTTCGACACCATCCAGGCGTACCTGCCGCGTACCCCCGCCCAGCGCCGGACTCAGCTCTATGTGCTGCGCCGACAGCTGCGCGAAGAGCGCACCGCGCACGTCCGCCGCATGGCCCGGCATCTCTTCGAGCTGCGGATCTTCTGGCCAGCCTCGTCCCCCTCCGGGAGTAGCGAGGACCCGCAGCAAACCTTGGACGCCGCGGTCGAGCTCGTGCTCCAGCGCATCGGCGGGCTCATGCTCGACAAGACACACGGCGGCCGCTTCTTCAGTGTCGCCGAGAACCCCGGCGAGGTCACCGTTGACTTCGCCGACCCCGAACCCGGCTTGCGCGATCGCGCGGATCTGCGCTGTACGGTCACCTACTGGGCGGATGACACCGAGGTCAACGGATAACCTATTCAATCCAGTTGCGCTGCCTGTATTTCTTTCTATCTCTCTTACTCGCCAAGATGGGGGCCACCAAGGAGGACACGGTGAGAGATATTGCAGCGAACGCAACAGCACCCAATTGCCCGGCATAGCACTCGACCGCTCCACAGGCTATCCCGGAGGCGATTACCGCGGTAAACAAAGAGAGATATACACGCCTCACCAGTACGTCGCTCACGAAGTGCGAGTGCTTGACTGAGGCGCCGTATAGCCCCATCGTGAAGGCCACCCAAGGGATCACGGCCCACCCACTGGGCTGGAATCCGACTACTACTGCCAGCGCCACCGAGGTGTAAGCACACTGCTGAATACTTTTGTCATCCCTCTTTGCCACTACCGACCGGCGGTTATAGCGAATGGGCTGCGTAAGCCGGACCCAAAAATAGCACCCTGCTAGGGTGCCAACAACCGTGCTGTAGGGCCAGCTTATATGAACATGGATCACCTGATCGACTGGAGTATTCACTCCGGAGTAGGCGGCCTCGGTAACAAAAACAACGCTTGCGGCAAAACAAAGAAGCGTGAAAGTCAGTACAGATACAGCTTCACTGATGCAGGTGTGCTTAAAGGCCGTACGCGAGGCCAATCTACGTGTCTCCTTCACGAGATCCTTTTCACATTCCCTTTGGAGTGTCCTCGGGTCAGCGCCCCATTGCCGCTCCCACTCCCCTGGGCTCAACTTAGCTATCTCGGCGAAGTAAAATTGCGTGACTCGCCATCGCCGACCGGTACTAAATATTGGCGAGTCCGGCTCCTGGCTCGCGCTTCCAGGAATGCCTAGCGGAAGAGTCACGGCCGCCAATAGAAGCATCACTGAAACGAATGTACTAAGAAGGAAGGCCGTCACGGCCACGTTGCCCAGCCTCAACGAACAAGGTGTCACTGCGAATTCGGCACTGAGATACTGCCCATTATGCAAGCCTGCTAGGGCGAGGGAAGCCGCCGTCAAGAACGCTGTGCTCGTGAGCAAGCGCCCCACTTTGTCGTCCAAGTGTTTCGTGGCGTCCAAGACTTCCCGATAGCTTTCCCGAAGTAGGTCCAGCCTCTTAGCCGCCATGCCCTCTCCCGCTTAAGCGTGCTTGGTTGATCTCCGTCGAATGGCCTCTTAGATCAGGTTGCGCCCGTTCCTGGTACTCCGCATCTGCGGTCCCGCAGCTACGCGCTCGGCCCGGCACTTCCGCAACCCCATACCCACGACCCCTGATGCCTACTGGCCAGGGGTGTACCTGATGTCCCCGATCCCAGGAGAGCACAGTGCGCCAGCGCAATGACACCACCGCGGCGTGGCACTTCGCCGCGTCCGACAACGCCGAGGTACGCACTGTGGCGCCTGGTGAAACCATCGAACATCCGGTCCTCCTCGACGGCTGGAGTCCCGCGGGCGACCCGAAGCCAGCGGCGGGCCAGGCCGAGGAGCAACCCAGGGCCCGGGCGAAGAAGAGCATCGCGGACGACGACATCAAGGGGGGTGAGCCGCGGTGACGCTTCTTTCCCGGCTCGGATGGGTCGGCATCGCCAAGGAATCAACGCAGGGAACGTTCCTCGCGCCGACCTTCTATTTGCCCGTGACGAAATCCGACTTCAACATCGAGTACACCCAGCTCAAGGACGAGTCATACCGGGCCAACGACACCAACCTCCAAGGTCTTTACCAGGGCGTTGGGCAGGCCAGCGGCTCCCTGGAGCTGTCCGCCTACCCCGATACGCTCGGCTACTTCCTCCGGATCATCGGCCCCGACACCGTCACCGCCGGCGTCTCGACGACCCTGTCCTCGTCGACCATCATCGGGGCGACCTCCATCTCGACTGCCGCCTCGATCGCCGCCGGTTCCACCATCGCGATCGACACCTCCACCAACTTGGAGTACGCGATCACCGGCACCCCCAGCGGCTCGGGCCCCTACACCATCCCGATCGCCACCCCGGTCGGCGGCCTGACGAAAGCGCACTCCTCGGCCGTGACGGTGCTCAGCCAGACGACGCACACGTTCAAGCAGTCCACGAGCGGGGCCAAGCCGACGTACTCGCTGGTGGATCACAACGTTTTCGAGGCCTGGGGTTACCCGGGCTGCATGCTCTCCGAGGTCGGCTTCAAGATCGACCCGAAGGGCATGGCCACCCTCGACGCCAAGATGACCGGCTGGATCGGCGCGGTTCAGACGGGGCTGTCCGCGCCGGCCTTCACGGCTGTGCAGCCGATGCTCGGCTGGCAGTGGGCCATGACCAACGCCGGCGGTTCTTCCACGCGCGGCCTGTCCTACGACCTGACGCTCAAGCGTGACGTGGACGCGATCCACGCCAGCAACGGCACTCAGCAGCCGCGTGAGGTCTTCTCCGGGGTCTTGGACGCGGACATCAAGTACAAGGCGATCTACGAGTCGGATACCGACTACAACCAGTACCTCCAAGCGCTCCAGACCAGCCCCGCCTCCGCCGTGCTCACCCAGCCCGTGACCGCCGGCGGGGCCTCGCTCACGCTGACCACGACCCAGCCCGGCTGGTCGAAGGGCGGCTACGACAAGGGCGGCGACTACGTCACCGCGGACTTCGAAATCTCCGGCATCTACAACTCCACGGACGCCGGCGCGGTCCAGGCCGTGCTGAAGAACTGGGTCACCGCCGCCTACTGATCTCCTCGGCCGTGCCACGCATGAGGGCGTCGCGGCACGGCCGAGGGCTCACGCCCTCAAACGCCCTCACCCGCGAAGGAGACGCCCGTGTCCGGGTACACCCACCCCTACGTCCTGCTGCAATTCCCCGAACTCGGCGACGACGTATCGGTTCTCATGCGCAATCCCCAGCTGCTGCCGCCCCGGGAGATCACCCCTGAGGACGTCGCCATGGATGCCTCGGGACAACCGGTCGACCCGCAGGCCGCCAACGAGGCGATGTACAAGGTCTTCGCGCGCGTCATCGTGGCGTGGAAGGTCTACGACTCCGCCGGCACCGCCCCGCCGGAGATCGGCCCGGACAGCGACCCGGTGGCGCTCTACGAGCAGCTGCGCGAGGGAGGCGGTCAGCCGCGGATCGGCGACATCACGGCCGAGAACGTCGCCCGCCTGCCCATGAAGATCATCAATCGGGTCATGGAGGAGATCAGCCGCGTCGCGGACCCTCAGTAGGCCCCGGCTCCCCGTACTACGAAGGCGTCCTGATTCCCGTCGAGTCCATCATCGAAGGGACCTGGGCGTCGGAGGAGACGCCGGCCGAGTGGGCCGATTTCATCCTGATGCGCCGCATGCACTGGTCATGGGATCAGCTCCAGGCCACCCCGGCCTACGTGCGCCGCTACTGCCTCGACTTCCTCGGCATGCTCGCCGAGCACGAGCAGCGCGAAACCGACCGGGAGCGGCGCCGCGCGGACCGCGACGCGAGAGCGGGGTGATGAGCAGGTGGAGCTGCGAACAGGTCTCTTCACCCGCCTGTGCGCCGAGATCACCCGTGAAGGCCAGCTCAAGACGAGACTGGTCCTGACCCGGCTCGCTCTGACGATCGAACGGCAAGCCAAGATCAACGCCTCCGTGGGGGGTCACCCACGCGGCACTCCCACACCGGCCCGTCCCGGCACCGGGCCGGCGGTCATCTCCGGCACCCTGCGCCGGTCGATCACCCACACTCCCGTCATGCCGTCCGGGACGGGCTGGGAGACGCGCGTCGGCACCGGAGCGGGCTTCACCCCGCCCTACGGCCGGACGCCTTCCAGCCGTTACGGGCTCTATCTGGAGACCGGCCTGAGAAACGGCGCCACATACCCGTTCCTGCGCCCGGCCTACCGGTTCGGGATCACCACCGTCGCGCCGCAGCTGTTCGCCACCGTCTTCCGCACGGGATGGCCCCGGGCCTGACCCAGCAACTCCGCGCCGCCCCGCGCTCCGCCCCAGCAGGAAAGGCGGTGCGCCGTGGCCGAAGTCGCCGACCTCTTCGTCCGCCTGCGCGCAGAGACCGGCGCCTTCGTCTCGGGGATGACCCGAGCCGGGCAGACCGGCGAGAGCTTCGCCGCCCGTATGGGCGGCCTCAACGGAATGCTCAGCAAGGTCGGCAAAGCCACCACCCTCCTCGGAGTCGGCTTCGTCGCCTACGGCGTCAAGGCGGCCGGCGACTTCCAGCAGCAGATGAACCTGCTGGTCACCGCCTGCGGCGAATCCCAGCGCAACCTCAAGCTCGTCTCCGACGGCGTCATGTCGCTGGCCCGGTCGACAGGCACTTCCACGAGCCAGCTCGCGGAGGGCATGTACCAGGTCGAGAAGGCTGGCTACCGCGGAGCAGACGGCCTGAAGGTACTCAAGGCCGCGGCGCAGGGCGCGCGCGAGGAGGGCGCGGACCTCAAGGACGTCACCAACGCCATGACGTCCGTGATGGCGTCGTACCACCTCAAGGCCACCGACTCGGTGCGCGTGATGAACGCCATCAAGACCGCGGCGGGCGAAGGCAAGATGACGATGCAGGAGTTCTCTGCATCTCTCGCCACGGTTATTCCAATTGCCTCCGCCAACAAGGTTTCCTTCGCGGAGGTCGGCGGCGCTATCGCCACGCTGACCCAGCACGGTACGAGTGCACGCGAGGCAACGCAGGAGCTGGCGTCCACGATCCGGAACCTGGCGGCGCCGAACAACGTGGCGATCCAGGAGATGCAGCGCCTGGGCCTGTCATCGACGGACGTATCAACCAAGCTCGGCAAACGGGGTCTGACGGGCACCCTTGACCTGCTGTCGCAGACGGTTCTGTCAAAGATGGGCCCGTCCGGCACCGTGCTGCTGTCGGCGTTCAACAAGACCAAGCAAGCCGCGGCAGACGCGGACGAGATGGTCAAGAACATGCCGCCGAGCCTGCAGAAGCTCGCGCAGGCGTACTCCAAGGGCACGATCTCGCTTGGCGACTGGCGGAAGGAACTGAAAGGCCTGCCGCCGGAGCAGGCGAACCTGCTGGCGCAGTACGCGACTCTTCAGAACAAGACCAATGGCTTCGCGGCGGAACTGAAGAAGGGCGGGCCGGCGGCCCAGACCTACACCGACGCGATCAAGAAGATGACCGGCGGTGCCATTGGTCTCAACACAACTCTGCAGCTCACGGGTGAGAACACCGAGGGCTTCAAAGAGCGTGTGAAGAAGGTCGGCCACAGCTTCGCCGACGCATCGAAGGACGTCGAGGGGTGGGATCTCACTCAAAGGTCCTTCAACGTCCAGATGGGGCGTCTGAAGGAAACCGTCACTACTGCCGCAATCGTGATCGGCACCAAGCTGATCCCGGTCATTCTGAAGGTGATCGGCTTCTTCGAGCGGCACAAGACCGTCACGACGGCCCTGGCAGCGGTCATCGGCACCGTGTTGACCGCTGCTGTTGTCTCGTTTGCCACCGGCGCGGTCGTCGGTGCCGTCCGGGGCGTGACGGACATCGCCCGCGGCGCAAAAAAAGCGGGCACCGCGATCAAGAAGCTCGCTACCTCTCAGCGGCTCGCCGCGGCAGCAGCCCGCGCCTGGGCCATTGCCCAGGCGGCCTTGAACATCGTCATGGACGCCAACCCCGTCGTGTTGATCGTCCTTGCGGTGATCGCACTGGTCGCGGCGATCGTGTGGGTGGCGACGAAGACGACGTGGTTCCAGACAGCATGGAAGGTCACGTGGTCCGCCGTCAAGGCCTCGGCGCTGGCCGTGTGGGGCTGGCTGAAAAGCGCCTATCACGCCACGGTCAACTTCTTGGTCGGCGCCTGGCGCTCGGCCTCGGCCGCGTTGTCGTCGGCGTGGCACTCGTTCTGGAGTGACGTAGCCTCGTATGCCCGTTCGATATGGCAGAACGGGATCGTCGGCCCCATCCGCTCGGCGATCACCGCCGTGCGCTCGGTGATCACCTCGACGCTTTCGTCGATCAGCTCGTACTGGCGTTCGGTGCTTTCGAGCCTGCGGAGCGCTGCATCGTCCGCCTGGTCGTCGATCACGTCCACCATCTCGTCGGCGATCAGCCGGGCGCGCAGCGCCGTGAGCTCTGCCGTCTCGGCCATCGGCGGAGCACTGGCCTCGATCAAAGCGCGGGCGATGAGCGCCCTCTCGGGTGCTGGATCATGGCTCTACGGTGCCGGCCGCGCCCTGATTCAGGGCCTGCTCGGCGGGATCTCCTCCATGGCTGGCGCCGTGGTGGACCGCGTGCGCGGCCTGGCTTCCAGTGCCGTCTCCGGGTTCAAGTCGATGCTCGGGATCAGCTCTCCGTCCAGGGTCTTCAAGCAGCTCGGCGCCTGGGTGATGCATGGTCTGCTCGACGGGCTGACCGGGTCCACGGCCCGGGTCCGTACCGCCACGCAGCGTCTGGCCCGCGACCTGTACGTGGACTTCGGCTCGTCCCACAAGGCGCTGCAGCGTACGGTCGCTCACGACAACGCGCTGCTGATGTCGCTGGCCCGTCACCGTGACAGCGTCACGTCGCGGCTGAAGGATGCGCAGAAGCGAGTCTCCGACCTGTGGAAGGACTGGACGAAGGCGCGGGACGAGGCCGCCAAGTCGATCATGCAGAACGCGACGATCGTCGCCTCAGCCCCGACCGACGGCACTGCGCTCAGCTCCTTCGACGTCGTCCAGCGCATGCGCGACCAGGTCCAGCGGACCCTGGAGTTCGCCGGGAACTTGCAGCAACTGCGGGCCAAGGGGCTCCGGTCTGATCTCGTGCAGCAGATCGCCAACGCCGGCGTGGAGCAGGGCAGTGCCACCGCGCAGGCCCTGGCCGCGGCCAGCCGGGGTCAGATTGCCGAGATGAACCGGCTGCAGGACGGCATGAGGAACGCGGCCGATGCCACCGGTGCGGCCGTTGCGGACAGCATGTACGGGGCGGGCATCAAGAGCGCCGAGGGGCTGGTCAAGGGCCTGCAGTCGCAGCAGAAGAAGATCGAGGACCAGATGCTCAAGATCGCAAAGTCCATGCAGTCGGCGATCAAGAAGGCGCTCGGCATCCGCTCGCCGAGCCGGGTCTTCGCCGCCCTCGGCGAGTACGTTCCCCAGGGGCTGGCGCACGGCATCACTACGGCTGCCCACCACGCCACGACGGCCGCACGAGGTCTCGCCGACGCGGTAGCCGACCACGGAGCGCCGCGGGCGGCCCTGGCGGGGGCGGGTGGTTTCGGTGGCGGAGGGGTGCACTACCACTTCACCTTCCAGGTCGCCGGAAACGTCGCGACGGTTGAGACGCTCGCCCAGGACGTGGAGAAGGCGTTCTTACGGCGTGGCATGCGCAACCCGCTGACCTACCCGCCCTACCAGCGCTGAGAAACTGCGTCACGTCTTCTCTGCGCGAGTCAGGGTGACGGGGCTGGACAGGGGCACAGACAGCACCGTTCGGGAGAGCATCGCGACGACGTCTGCGGGAACACGATGCCCGATCCGGATTGACGGCTGCCTAGAACGGTGCTGAATGCGCCCCTGAACTCCCTGCTGCTTCGGGCGCCGAGAGTCGTCCAGCCAGTACATCTCACCATTCCGCGAGGTTGCGGATGGTGGTGGTACCGGAGCGGACGACCCAGGTTCCGCTGCCGGGCGGGGTTTCGTCCGAGCGGGCCTTGAGGTCTTCGATGTCGTTCGTCGACGGCCACTGTGTGGTGTGTTCGGACCAGCGGATACCACTGAGGTCGATGCCGGTCAGGTTGGCGTTACTCAGGTCGGCGGTGGTGAAGTCGTCCAGGAGTGCGTCTAGCGAGTCCTTATCGAGCGCGGGAGGCTCCTGGTGGAGTGCCATACCGATGGCCCGGCCGACCTCGGCGGTTCGGATGTCGAAGATGAGTCCAAAATCGAGGTCGCCGTCGCGTGCTAGTTCCAGGGCGAGGGCGAGGGCGAGGTCAAGGTCGCGGGCGCGGGCGAGGGCAAGGGCGAGGAACCGGGCGCGGGCGCGGGAGCGAGCACGGTCGATTTCAAGGTAGCGGGCGTGGTCACGGACGAAGTTGCGGGCGCGGGCGATCTCGCGGGCGAGGGCGCTCTCGAGCTCGCAGGCGCGGTCACGGGCGAGAGCGCGGGCGCAGGCGCGGGCGCGGGTGAGGGCGCGGTCGAGGTCGTGGTCGAGGGCACGGCTGGGGTCGAGGGCACGGGCAAGGTCGTGAGCTAGATCGAGGGCGAGGCCGACGGCGCGACCATAGAGGGAGGCGAGGTCGAGGACCTGATCAAGGTCACGTGCACTGGTGAGGGCGCGGACAAGGGCTTGGCCTGCTGCTTTGACGTTGGGATGGTTGCGCAGGGCGAGGCGCTCTGCGGGGGTAAGTGTGCGGAGGAGCTCCGCCGTGTCGATGTGGTGGTGCGGTGGGCCGTGTGTGGGTGCCAGTGGGGTTTGTGGGGTGGCGGGGAGGATGGCGGCGAGTCCTGCTTCGGTATCGAGGACGGTGTCGAGGTTGGCTGTGGCGGTGTCGTGGTGGGAGTGGAGGAGGACTTCGCGCAAGCCTGCTTCGACGTCGAGGAGGTCGTCGAGGGCGTGCGTCAGGGTGTGCTGGTGCTGGGTAAGCCAGTGGTGCATGGCCTGGTCGTGGGGGTTGGGTTCGGGGTGGCGAGTCACTGTTCCTCCTCCCGTGCTTTGAGGTAGGCGGTTGCGGTGCGGCGAGCCTTTTTCAGGTTGGCGCGTACGTTCTCGGCCGGCATGCCCAGGTGGTTGGCGACGTCGGTGGGGGTAAAACCCGCCAGCGTCCAGGCCATGACCTGGCGCTGTTTCATTGGCAGGCTACGGAGCAGGTGTAGCGCGTCGTGCTGGGCCTCCCATTCCGCGATGGCGTCGGGACGGGGCACCAGGGAAGTGGGTTCGGGTACGTCGTCGACGAGGTCTTCGACGGAGGCAACCTTGCGCACTAGCGCGCGGGAGGCGGCTTTATACACCCAGGCCTTCGAGTGGGTGATGCGGCCCCAGTTCCGGTAGGCGTCGATCATGGTCTCCTGAGCGACGTCCGCCGCCACGTGAACGCCAGCTCCGTGGTTGATCAGGAAACCGGTCAGGGAGCGGATGTTCTCGCGGTAGAAGGCGGAGAACTCCTCGTCCGCCCGCGGCCGGGCACGGTAGCTGTGGCCTGGAGGTCCGGAGGGTGTGGGTGCGGTCGTCGACCAGTCGGTGCCATCCGCCGGGTCGTGGTTGCTCACGCGGCCCGGCCCTCCTCTGGAACCGGAGTATGGGTGATCTTCACCTGCAAGCGCTGGCCGTCACTGTCCCGGTCGTCGAGTTCCACTTGGCCGTCCAAGGCCACCGTCTTGGTGACCTGGAGGAGGTAACGCTGCCGTTGCTGTTCATGACATGCCCGCCAGCGCAGGCGCAGCCAGAGTGCCAGCAGCGTGAAGGCCTTGGCGATGATGGTTGAGATGATGACGGCCGTGGCCAGGTCCATCAGGAATCCCCCTTTACTCGTGCTGCGGGCCGGCCTTGAGGCCTGGCATTAGTTAAGGGGGCTAGGGGACCGTGATCGTGAACTCGGGGCGGGCAAATTTTTGCGGCAGGTCTCCGGACGCTTCCTGAGGGGGCGGTTCCCCGTGCGCGACTCAGAAGAGTTCTGGGCGTAGCCCGCCATATCGGACACCGTCCCGTGGCCGGAGATGACGTCACGACGCTTTCCCGGACGGTGCTGTCTGTGCCCCTGCCCAGCCCCTCTCTAGCACGTGCGTAAAGAAGATGTGACACGGCTTCTGACCCACACCCCGCTGTGCGTCGCCTGGCGCCCGCTCCTGCGAGGAGGTGCCCGGTGGCCAAGCTCTCCACCCTCATCGAGGCCTTCACCGGCCCCGCGATCGACACCAGCATCTGGTCGAACATCACAGGCGGCGGCGTGGCCGCCCTCGACACCGCCAACGACCTCATCACCCTGGCCCAGCCGACCGTATCCGGCACAACGAACACCTTCGGCTCCAGCACCCTCTACGACGCGACCTCCAGCAGCATCTCCGCGCAGATCGGCATCGTGCCGAACGGCTCCGGCAACACCAAGACCATCTTCAAGCTGACCGTCGACTCCAGCAACAGCGTGGCCCTGAGGGTGGAGTCCGGCGTTTTCAAGTTCACCCTCCAGAGCGCCGGGACAACGGCGACCACGACCCTGCCCGCCTACGACGGGCACGCCCACCGCTGGTGGCGCCTTCGGGAAGCGGCCGGGACCTGGTACGCCGAGGCGTCCGCCGACGGCATCACCTGGACGACCCTGACCTCCAGCCCCTACTCCTGGTCTTCTTCGGCCACCGCGATGACCTTCGCGCTGCAGACCTCGGCCGGCGCCACCGAGACCGCAGGGCTCCTTGCCACCCTCGGGCACGTCAACACGCGCCTGGGCGGAACGCTCAACCCGAACTGGCCGCTGACGGAACACGGGTGGGGCGCACGGTGGAACTGCAACGGAGGCGACAGCCCCCTCGACCGGTACACGGACGTGGCCCCCCGTACCCGCGGACGGGTCTCGGTACAGCGCGGCCGCCAGTACGAGCTCGACCAGGTCCGCGCCGCAGAAGCGGCGGTGACGCTCGCCAACACCGACGGCAACCTCGACCCCACCAACACCACAGGCCCCTACTACGGGCACATCAAGCCCTACCAGCCCTACCGGATCCGCGCCCAGTGGCCGCCCACCCGCAACCTCCTCACCCAGTTCCAGGCGACCGGCGGAGACCTCGGCGGCTGGCCCCTAGGTGCCATCAACCAGGGCAACAACGGCCCCAGCACCTTCTCCACCACCGACCCCGCTGCCAGCACGGTCACCTCAGCGACCGCCTGGCAGGGCAGCACCGTCATCCAGTGCTCCGTCCCCTCCGGCACCCCCGCGGCCACCGGGACCACCACCCCGGGCCTGATCTGCTGGACCCCTCAGCCCAACGCCGAGGCCGGCGCCACCTACACCATGCAGATCCAGGTACGGAACATCACCGCCAGCACGTCACTGCAGGTGGCACCCTTCATCTACAGCATCACAGCCGGCCTGGTCGGCACCGCGAACGCCGGCTCCCCCGTCACCCTCACCGGGTCGGCGACCGCCGCCTGGACCACGCTGACCATTACCGCCACCCTCGGCTCGGACGCCGCCTACTCGGTCTACGGCGTCCGGGTCGCGGCCACCGCCGCCGCCACCTGCACCCTCCAGTTCGACGGCTGGCAGGCCGAACGCGGAGCCACGGCTTCCCCGTTGACCGTGCCGGGCACCTGGCACCCGATGTACGGCGGGTTCGTCGAACGCTGGTCGCCTCAGTGGGACATGTCCGGTACCTACGGCACCGTCAGCCCGACCTGCGTGGACGCCTTCTCCCTGCTCTCACAGGTCCAGCTCGACGATCCGCTCACCATGGAGATCAACAGCCACGCGCCGCGGTTCCTGTTCAAGCTCGACGACCCTCAGGGCTCGACCAGCTTCGCCGACGCCACCGGCACCCACCAACCTGCCCCTGTCGGCGCCTCGAAGTACGGCGTCGGATCGCTGATCGCCGGAGTCGCCATCACGGCCGCCTCCAGCTCCGGCACCTACACCGGCAGCAGCGGCACGGTAGTGGCCATCAGCAATCCCAATCCCGGCACCAACATCATCTCGGCCGCATCCTTCATCAACCTCGCCGGCGTCGGCATCAAAGGACCGGCCAACCCCAGCGGCCCGTGGAGCCGCATGCTGGCCTTCCGCTACACCGGCCCCACGCCCACGCAGTACGCGACGATCTGGGCCAGCTTCGACCAGACCGCCGGCGGCGGCTCGGTGCTCTACTGGAAGATCAACTCCAGCGGGATCCTGCAGCTGGTCATGGGCGGCCCCGGGAGCGTCTTCGCTTACCAGCCCAGCGCCACCCCGGTCGCCGACTCCAACTGGCACCTCGCCGTAGCCTCCTACAACCCGGCCACATCCCAGATCATGGTCAGCCTCGACGGCGGCGCCACCTTCTTCGGCACCAGCCCCTCGGACGTGCCGACCGGTCTCGTCAGCGACAGCGTCGGCGGCTGGATCGACCCCACCACCGGCGGCGGCAGCGCCTGGCAGTACAAGGGCGATCTCTCCTTCATCGCAGAGTTCCCCGCCACGCTGAGCGGCACCGACTGCGCCAACCTCTACACGGCCTGGAAGGCGGCCTGCTCGGGGGAATCCACCAACGCCCGCTATGCGCGGATCCTGCGCTACTCGGGCTACATCGGCCCCTTCTCCATCGAGGCCGGCATGACCACCAGCATGGGCTCCGCCTCATCTATCGCAGGCCAGGATGCCGTCACCGCCCTGCAGAGCGTGGTCGAAACCGAAGGCGGCGCGCACTTCGTCAGCCGCGACGGCACCGTCAGCTTCAAAGCCCGCAGCACCCGCTACAACGCCACCTCCCCCCTCTACGTCTTCGGAGAACGCGCCGACCTCGGCGAGTGGCCGTACGAGGACTGCACCCTCGACTACGACTCGACCCACCTCTCCAACCAGGTGACAGTCACCCAATCCGCCACAGGCCAGCAGCTTTACGCCCAAGATGCGCAGTCGATCACCGAATACTTTCCCCGGGCCCTCAGCCGGTCCATCAACTCCTCCTCAACCCTGGAATGCCAGGACGCGGCCAGCTACCTACTCTCCCGCTACAAGCAACCCACCACCCGCGTCGGCGCGCTGAAGCTCCACCCCTCAGCAAATCCCGCCCTGTGGCCAGTGTGCCTATCCCTGGAGCTCGGCATGCGAGTCCGCGTCATGCGCCGGCCGCCCACACCCGCTCCTGCCATCACGGTGGACTGCTTCATCGAGCACATCCAGTGGGAGATGGACGACAAGGGCGACGCCTGGGTCACCCTCCAGTGCAGCCCCGCCGACACCACCCCCTACGCAGCCTTCGCGAGCTGGCACACCACCATCAAAACCACCGTGGGCTCCGGCGTCACCTCGATCACGGTCAACGCATCCGCGGACACCACCAACCCCCTCAGCGCCCAGCTCGCTCCTGGACAGCAGATCGTCCTCGGGCAGAACAGCGCCAACCAGGAAACCGTGACCGTCTCCTCCGTCGGCACCACCAGCCCCGGATGGACACAGGCCACCATCACCCTCACAACTGCCACCACCAAGGCGCACACCGCCGGTGATGTGATCTGCGAACCGCTACCCGCCGGAACCACCGACCCGGCCACCTGGGATCCGATCGCCCAGTTCGACGCGTGCGCCTTCGCCTACTGAGCACCTCGCTGCCCTCGAACCTCCTAGAGGTGACCCATGCCCCGCACACCTCCGACCGCCGCCACCGTCGTCCCGGGCCAGTTCATCACCGGCGCCCTGTGGAACGCCCAGGTCAAAGGCCTCAACGACTACCTGACCGCCCCTCCGGTCTTCTCGGCCTACCAGACCACCGCCCAGTCGATCAGCAACGCCACCTTCACCTCGTTCACCCTCGACACCGAGGTCGTCGACTCCGACGGCGGGCACTCCACCGTCACCAACACCAGCCGGTACACCGCGACCGTGGCCGGCACGTACCTGGTGGTCGGCACGGCCGGCTGGAGCGGCAACGCGACCGGATACCGGCGCTGCCGTATCACCCTCAACGGCTCCGCGGTCCCCGGGGCTGCGGTCGGCGCGGACGCCACCAACTCCGTCCTGTGCGGTCAGTGCGTCTCGACGATCGTCGTGATGAACGGCACCACCGACTACGTCGAGGTCCAGGGCCAGCAGAGCAGCGGCGGCGCCCTGGCCGCCTACAACGCCGACTTCGCCCCCAGCCTGCGCGTCTACTGGCTCAGCCGCTGACACCAACCAGCCCCCGGGGTCCCGCCTGAACGGGGCCCCTCTTCCATGTCCCGGAGCCCCCGATGAAGCTCGTCACGCGCGCCCAACTGGGCTGGCCAGCCTCCGCTGCACCGGACCAGGCCACCACGCTCGGCGTCAAGATCCACTACGAAGGCTCTCCCGTTTCCACACAACTCCTCACCGATCACGACGAGTGCGTCCAGGAATGGAAGGACATCCGCGCCTCCCACCTGGCCAACCGCGAGGAGAACTACAGCGACATCGCCTACACCTACGGCGCCTGCCCCCACGGCTATCTCCTCGAAGGCCGCGGCCTGGGCAAGCGCACCGGCGCCAACGGCAACCAGGCCCTCAACCGCGCGCACTACGCGATCTGCGGCCTCGTCGGCAGCGAGGGGCTCACCCAGCCCACCGACGCCATGCTCCACGCCATCCGCGATGGCATCGAGCTCCTGCGCAAGCACGGCGCCGGCAGCGAGATCCGTGGCCACCGCGACGGCTACCCCACCGAATGCCCCGGCGGGCCCCTCTACGCCTGGGTGCAGAAAGGCGCTCCCCGCCCCGGCGGAACCCCGCCGCCCTCCTACGAACCGTTCCCCGGCGCCGGATTCTTCCGCGTCGGCCAGCGCAGCCGGATCATCACGGAGATGGGCAAGCGCCTCGTCGCCGAGGGCTGCAGCCGCTACCGCATCGGCCCCGGCCCCGAATGGTCGGAGGCCGACCGGCAGTCGTACGCCGCCTGGCAGCACAGGCTGGGGTACTCCGGCGACGACGCCGACGGCATCCCTGGCCCCACCTCCTGGGCCAAGCTCCGCGTTCCCCACGTCTGAGAGAGGAAACCCGATCATGACAACCGCAGCCTTCTGGAAGGCCACCTTCGAACGCATGGTGCGCACCTTCGCCCAAGCGCTCCTCGGCATCCTGGGTGCAGATGCAACCGGCGTCCTCGACGCTGACTGGCCCGGGGCCTTCTCGGCCGCGGGCCTCGCCACCCTCCTGGCTCTCCTGACCGCCATAGCTTCCTCCGGCGGCAGTCCCGGGCCGGGCATCTCAGAGACGGTGGCCCGCCGGTGACCCTGCCCGACCAAACTGGTGTCGTCGTCGAGCTGGAGCGTCTCCGTGGGGCCGTCGATACCGGCTTCGCTACCCTCAACGGACGCTTGGACGTGGCGCTCGAACGGACCAGGACGGCCGAGTCCGACATCGAGGAACTCCATCGCCGCATCGCCACTCTCGAACGAGGACGCTGGCCACTGCCGTCCCTAGCCGCCCTCGTCGGCCTGGCCGCTCTGCTCGTCAGCCTGTACGAGGTGCTGACCCGCTGATTTCCTGCGCTCCCGGTACTTGCCCCCGTGGCAGGTACCGGGAGCCTTTCGCTTTGCGGGCCTTCATTCAAGAGCCGCCGAAGCCGCGCCCCTCCGGTTGGCGTGATCACGCCCACGGGGGGCAGTGCAAGGTGTCAGCATCTGCGGATGCATCGCAAACCTGCTGTCGTGCTCTCGGCTGTCGCCGCCGCGTACGGCCTGTCCTCCCTAGGCGACCAACTGGCTATCGTTGCCCTGACTTTGCGCCTCCACGACCAAGGCCAGTCCGGGATGGCCATCTCAGCTCTCGTGATCGCGAGTGTGCTGCCTGTCGTGGTCGTCGGCCCTCTGGTCGGCCCCCTGGTGGACCGGGTCGAGTCCGGGCGGCTCATCGTGGCCGTTACCTCTTGCCAAGCAGTGGTCACTCTCGGCCTGGCCTTCGTCAGCGACGTCGCAGCCACCATCGCTCTGCTGGTCGTACTGGGTGCCGGACTGGCGCTCGTGACACCAGCCCTGCAACTCGTGGTGCCGTCAATCATTGGCGAGGATGCGGCTGCGCGCGGGTATGCACAGCTGGAGACCTTCCGTTCGGCGGGTAACGTCGCTGGCCCTGCGCTCGCCGGGCTTCTCGTCGCCGCATTCGGGGACCGCACGGCCTTGGTCTGTGACGCGGCTTCCTTCGCCGTCATGGCCGCAGTGCTCCTGGCCTTGAAGGTGCGGCGTGAACCGGTGCACGGGACCCCAGGGGCCAGCTGGCTGGCGCAGGTGCGCGAAGGGGTGGGGGTCCTCGGTTCAGACCGCCTGCTGCGTACGGCGATCCTGGCTCTTGCCTCGGCAATCGTCTTCACTGCCGTGCTTAGCGTGGCTCGCGTGTTCTTCATTCGTGACGACCTCGCTGCCTCGGACACCGGGTACGGGGTGCTGGTGACAGCCCACACCGTCGGAATGCTGCTCTCTTCAGCCTTCCTCGCCCCCAGAGTGCCGCTGGCCTGGCAGCCTCGCGTACTGGCCGGCTCTGGGATCCTCATGGGGGCGGCGTTGATCGCCAGTGCCAGTGTCCGGCTATTCGCGGTGACGTTCGTCGCGTTTGTGGTGACGGGTGTGGCTAATTCGTTGCAGGGACTGGCGATTCGAAACCTTATCCACGCGCGTGTTCCCGCGGCGGTGCGTGGGCGAGCCTTCGCTTCCTCCGGGGCGGCCCTCAACGGGGCGAACGTGGTGGGTACGGCGCTGGGCGGCCCGACGGCAACGGCGCTGGGAGGGGCTGCAGCACTCCAGGTCGCTGGGGCGGGGACCCTGCTTGCCACCGTTGCAGCATGCCCGGCGCTCTTTCGCCGTTCGGGCGCGCCGAGGGAGGCGCTGGAGGCGCCGCGAGATCCAGTGGGCGAAGGGCTGGATTAAGTCAACTTCCGTGCACCCGCCACTCATTGACGCGGTTGCGTAGTGAACTTAGATTGATACACCCAGTGCGAACGCACGTTCTATTACGTCTGTAGCGCACGTGCGATCGGCAGTCATCGAGCAGAGGGGAACCTGCATGTCGAGCACGATCCTTCCCGACCAGCCCGTGACCAGGGAACTGGTGCTTCTCGGCGAAGAGACCCCCGGCCGACGGGGCGACAAGTCCATCGTGGCGGAATCCCGCTGCGAGATCACCCTCACCACCAACGAGGCCCTGGAACGATGCGTCGAAGCGCTCCGCGCTTCCGACGAACGCCTCGCCCAGCAGCCCACCAGCCGCTACGACTGGCGCCGAACCTGGGTCGAGCGCTCCAGTGCCGGCGGCGGCAAGGTTCTCTTCAACGTCGCCTGGTACGACACCGAGTTCTTCGACGAGAAGAAGGACACCTTCCTCAAGCCTGACCACCTGGCTATGTACGCCCACATCGGCGCCGACGAGGGCTCCGTGTCCGTGAGCCACTGGCGTCTCGTCAGCTAGCCAACCGACACCCCGCCCGGGGTGTGCAGGTGAGTGCACCCCGGGCGTGGCCCGTCCAGATCACAACCACTCACGCATTCTCGGTCGGCACACGCATGGCCCGTAGGTCCCACCAGTAGAGCTCGTTCACCGGTCCGTTGGCCGGGCAGCTTGATGTCGTCCTGGTACACCGTACGGCCGTCGGCGTAGTCGTTGCGGGCGAGGACCCAGCAGTGCCACCAGCGTCAGTCGACGCGGATGTACAGGCAGGGGAGCTCGGCAGGCGGCCAGGTGTGCATGCGCGGCCGCGGGCCCGTCTCTGGGTTCCAAGGCGGGGCTTCCCAGGCGTCGATGGGCTCGTCCCCAGTCACCGAGGTTCCCAGTCGTCCGGTCCGCCGCCTCGCCAGTCGATCATTCGTGCGTCGTCGATCGCGAAGAGGTGTTCGTCCCAGCCTGCGCGGCGGAGGAATTCGATCACGTCGGCTGGCCTGTAGGCCATTCCGAGGATCTCGCCGTCGGCCCGCACTCGCCGGCCGCCGGAGGAGTCCGGCGGGTAGACGACGACGCGCGGGCTGGCCATGGCACCACCTCACCGGGAACGGGGTCCTGTAGCACCTCGGGATACGCCAAGTGAGTGGTTCCCCAGGGCGGGCAGGGAGCCCTACGATGCCAGCATGATCAAAGCTGTCGTGTTCGACGTCGGGGAATGTCTGGTCGACGAGACCCGAGAGTACGGCACCTGGGCCGACTGGCTGGGGGTGCCGCGGCACACCTTCGCCGCGATGTTCGGCGCCGTGATCGCCCAAGGCCGGGACTATCGCGAGACGTTCCAGGAGTTCCGCCCCGGCTTCGACCTCTACGAGCAGCGTGAGGCCCGTGCCGCTGCTGGCAAGCCCGAGCACTTCGATGAAGGGGACCTGTACCCCGACGTCCGTCCGGCCTTTGCTCAGCTCCGGGCCGACGGGCTGTGGCTCGGCATCGCCGGGAACCAGACTGTTCGCGCAGGTGGCATCCTGCGCGAGCTCTTCACGGAGGATGTCGACCTCATCGGGACTTCAGATGACTGGGGCGCTTCGAAGCCCGACCCGGCGTTCTTCCACCGCGTCGCCGAGGCCGTGCCCTTCGACAACGCGGAAATCCTCTACGTCGGCGACCGTGTCGACAACGACCTGCGTCCTGCCACCGCGGCTGGCATGGCTACCGCCCTCGTGCACCGCGGGCCGTGGGCCACGATCCAGTGGAACAGCGAAGAGGCCCGGGAGCTCCCGACGTTCCGCATCAAGTCGCTGTCCGAGCTGCCGGAGATGATCGCGAAGTTCAACGCTGGAGAGCGCTGACGGTCGTCTCCCACCCGTACAAGCGATCATCCAGCTCGCGGACGCACCGCTCGTGCTGCCACGGCGACAGGGTGCGCCGTGCCTCGCGGATGCGATCCATCCCGGTGGCGTACCAGGTGCCGCCGAGCTGATCGAGGGCCTGGAGGGCGTAGCGGCACGCGTCCTCCGGGCGTCCGGCTGCTGCCTCTACGGCGGCCAGGTCTCCGAGGACCACGGTTCGCTGCTTGGCTGACTCGGGGGGCAGGTCGGCCAGCACCAGTTTCAGGGTCTCCCGGGCCTGGGGCAGGTGGCCGGCCTTCAGCTGGGTGTTGCCCTTGAACGCGGCCAGGCGGGTCTCACTGAACCAGTCCATCCAGGCCGGCGTTTGGTGGGGCGAGCCGGCGCGGAGGGTGTCCTCCGCGTGCCCGATGAGGTGCAGGGCTGTGCGGGGGTTGCCGCACAGCGTCTCGCATTCGGCCTCCACGGCATCGAGCCAGGCGAGGAATTCCGCCGAGGCCGGGCTGCGCCGGGCGTAGGCGCGGGCGGCCGTCATGCGTTCCACGGCGTCGTCTCGTCGGCGTTCCCACCCCGGGATGAAGGCAGCGTGCCCCAGTACGGCGCTGCCCATGAGCGGATCGTTGGCCTCGCCGGCTGCTTGGAGAGCGCGGAGGAGAGTCTCCCGTGCCCGTTCCGGCTGGCGCAGGTCGAAGAACTCGATGCGTCCGGCGAGCAGGAAGGACTCGGCGAGGGCAGAGGCTAAGGTCTTGCGGCTGCCCCCGTCCGTCTCGGGCAGCAGCGCGCAGCCCAGGCGGGCGTGGGCGAGGACCGCGGGGTGCAAGGTGGCTGGAGCCACGCTCCAGTACAGGCGGCGGTGGGCCTGCGTGACCGCCCTGTAATCGGCGCCGGCAGTGACGGGTTGTCGCGCGGCAGAGCCTTCGGCGGGGACCTCCGCTAGGCCGAAGACGGGAGTTCCTCCAGCGAGGAGGCTCTGACGCTGAGCTCCGCGCGAAGGACTACCGCTGCCCCAGGGCGGCTCAAAACCGAGCTCCTCAAGGCGCTGCCCGAGGAGTGACACAAGGACCCGCCCGGCCTCCGGCTGCGGCCAGGGAGGAGATGCGGACTCCCAACGCCGTACTTGGCGCGTGCTCACTGCCAGGCCGTGCAAACCCATCTCAGCCGCCGCGGACTCGATAGCGTCACACAGGGCTTGCTGCGAACGGAAGCCCGCCGCAACGCGCGCCGCCTTCAGCCGGACGTTTCCCGCGGGTCTCGACACAAGTACCTCCAGGATCAGGGTTCCTTCAGGATGGCAGCCCTGTCCTCTGCAGGTCCCATCGTCACCCGCGCGGACGCACGAGCGTCCGGGTCGCGTCCTCTTGACGACCCCTCAAAGTCCTCGAATCTCCGATTGCGGCACGGGACTCTTAGCCCCATCAGCCCCTGCCTAGAAGGTGGACAAAGGAGCTATGTCTGAGCCCCCGGACCTGCCCGTACCGATCGCGAACGTGGATGTTGTCCGCGTCCCCCACACCGTTGGGTTGCCCACCCTCAACATCCTCGGCGCCCGGAGCGGGGCCGTAATCGACGCCGAGGGCTTCCTCCACTGGTTCATCCCGGCCAGGACAGCCCCCGATTGGGATGTCCCCGACACCTCCGTCATGGCCGGGGAAGAGTTCAAGAGCCCTGTCCCCGCCAGCGGCGTCACGAGCGGGCCCGGGACGTGCTGGCGCATCTGCCCCGGCGCCGGCCGATGGCTCACGTCCGCAGAAGCCCTACAGGCAGCGCTCCGCGACGCCCAGGCGGCCTTGTGCCGGTGATCCGACCATCGCCGCCCCACGCCACCAAGGAGTGCAGGACGGGACAGCACGCCCCCTTGTGCCCCGGCTCCACCACGCTCAGATGCATCGGCGCCGCCTCCAGACCCGCTCAGACCGAGACCTTGCCGTGCACCTGCACCTGTCACCAACCACCGGAGACACGATGATCTCCACCCCGCAGGACACCCTCAGCAACTTCGATCGAACACTGATCGAATCGGACATCGAGCAAGGGCTCCAGATCGTCGAAACCCACGACCCCGACGACTCGCTGCTCGACCTCGCGACACGCCTGCGCATGCATATCAACCGCCTCAGCCTCCTCGTCCAGGCCGAGGTCCTGCGCATGAAGCGAGGGACGGGCGGAGGGCGATGGGCTAGGGCTCAGGCCCACGCGCAGACCGCCCGCCGACTGCTGGAGACGAACATCGAAATCGCTGCCTCCGCCGAGGAGGCGGAGCAGTACGTGCACGAGCTCGCAAGGAATGCCACCGCCCTCCTCACCAGCCTCGGAGGCAGCGATGCACGCACGTGAGTGGACCACGGCTGATGCCGGTGCAGCAGCTACCGAATGGCTCTCCGGGGCGCTGATTCCACACGGTCGGCAGGCCTGGATCCGTGACTCCGCGGCCTTCTGCATGACCGGAGTTCTCTTCGACGCGATCCAGATTCCCCAGGAACTGCTGACGGGGCCGTCTGCTGCAGACCGGGACGCAGTGGAGGAGCGCTACAGGGAGGCGAGGGTCACCAGCGCCGTCATCGCCGACCCCGCCCACCGCTACCACTACGCGCTCGTGCGCCCAGGCTCTGGACAACTCTGGGGCCACGATGCCTGTTCGTACTTCGGCCCGGCGCACAGCATCGCCGTGCCAGCGCCTCACCGAGGAGATCCGCCCGGCGTCCACTGGCTCCTGAGCCCGCCGGACGGGCCGGGCGCGCTGTGCGACGTGGCGCGCCTCTCGAAGCTCGTCGCGCGCGTGGGCGGCTAGTGAGGGCATCGCCCCTATCCGGGGGTGGCGTCGAATATGCGGAAGGCGTATGCATCTGTGCAGTGTCTGGTTGCCGCCCCCCAACGTCAGCTACACGACTGAAGGAGGGCGAAGGATGAGCGACGACGAGCCGGGGAGCCGTCTGTCCCCTGAGCAGGTCACGCGCATCATGTTCGCAACCCGGGACCTGGATGAGGCCCGGGAGACGGACTTGGGGGAGTTGGATGTCCCTGACCTGATTCTCCTGGTGGAGCGCCTCCGCGGCGCTCTCGACGACGTGTTGCGTCTGGTGAAGGACGTCTCAAGCTAGCTGCGGGCACCCTGACCTGGGCAGACTCCGGACTGTAACTTGTATCCTGTAACGCATTTGTTACCGTCCGCGAGCAGGGTCCAGGTCATGGCCTTGCCGTTGGCGTCCGCGGAGGGCGTCGCGGCTGCAGCCGGGGTCACGATGCTCCCCGCCGCGGCCAGCGCCGCGACGCCGAGGGCGAGGGTCGTCTTCACCGAGCGCATGGCTTCTCCTCACTGATGTGACTTGAGATGCGATGGCGTAACGGTGGGGATTCTCCACGCCCTTCACAGAACCTCCAAGGGTGGAACCGGACACCGCCCGGGAGGAAACCGCGCCCGGTCCGGCCTCTGCTGTCCCACCCTTCCCGGAGCTATCTCGCGGTGTACGTCAGGCAGTCCGGCGAGGGGCCCATGGACGCCACGGTGATGCCGGGAGCCTGGCATTCGAGGCCGACGTTGTGCAGGCAACCGGACATCTTGCAGGCACCCACCCGGCCGACGGCGGCGGCGTCGCCGCCCTTGGACGGGAACACGAAGAAGGTGTCGCAGTGGGCGTGCGTCGAGTCGCCCACCGTAATGGCCAGTGCGTGGCAGGCGCTGTCCTGGTTGTACGCGCACTCGTCCACCTGGCACACGCTCACCTGCGGCATTTCCACGGCGTTCTCCTCGGCATGACGTTCGGCGCGGCGGTACGGCCGGGCCGCCCGCGCCCGGCGCGGCGCCCCGGTCCGTTTCCCACGACGCCTTCCTCGGGCACCGGAGGGCAACACCGTAGTCCCGGCCCGTTCACCCGGAAGCGGGAGCCCTACCGCCGGCGCCCCCGCACAAAGGCATCGCCGATCACACCGGTCATCCCTCGGCCCGGCCTGCTCCCGGGCCCTTGACCCGGCCGCTCGCTCCGGGGTCAGCTGACGGTGGGTCACGGCCGCAGCGCCGGCCCGGGCCGTGCAGGACGGAGGCGGAGCGACATGACCACACGGGCGCACGACCGGGTGCAGAGCACAGACCCTCTTCCCCTGCACCGCCTGGAGGTCGCGCCCCCTCAAGTGCCGCCGTTCTCCATGGGCTCCTTCGACGCCCTCGGCCCCGACTCCCGCGCGGGCTACCCGCACCGGCACACCTTCTACGAGATCGTCTACGTGACCGGCGGTTCGGGCGCCCATGTCCTGGATCTCGTCCGCGGACCCCTGCGGCCTCCGCATCTGTGCGTCATCCTCCCCGGCCAGGTGCACTACTGGGAGCAGGTGACGGACCTGCGCGGCGTCCTGATGCTGTTCACCGAGGACTTCCTGCTGGCGCGCCCCGGTGACCGGCAGCTGCTGCGCGCGCTCGCGGAGCGGCACTGGCTCCGGCTGCCCGCCGCGCCCTCCGCGCTTTCCGTGCCTTCCGCGCCCTCCGCGCCCTCCGGTGGGGAGGGCGACGCCGCGGGCATCGGTGCGCTCATCCGGGCCATGACGGCCGAGTTCACCACGAAGGCGGACGGCTACGCCTCCGTCCTGGAGGCGTACCTGCACATCCTGCTCGTACGCGCCCTGCGCCTGCCCGGCGCGCGAAGACCCGGTGCCGCAGCGGGCCGGGCCGCGGCCGTCTCGCGGGAATTCGGCCTGCTGCTCGCCGAAACCGCGGGCGGTGAGGCGTCGGTCGGGGCGTACGCGGCGCGCCTCGGCGTCTCCGTCGGCTATCTCAACGAGACGGTCAAACAGGCCACCGGCCGTACGCCCGGCGAGCTGATCCGCGCGGCCCGGACGCTGGAAGCGAAGCGGCTGCTGGCCGGCTCGTCCCTCGGCGTCGGCCAGGTCGCCCGGCGCGTGGGCTTCACCGACCCCGCGTACTTCTGCCGTTTCTTCCGGCGCGAGACCGGGCTCAGCCCCGGGGACTTCCGCCGCAGGGCGGCGACGGAGGGGCCGGGTGGCCGGGGAAGCGGAGGAGCCTCGTGGGCCTAGGGAATCACCATGTTTGCCCAGCGGAGTCCATCGATCCGCAGAGCCCGCCTGCCTAGGTTCGTCGGAGAGCCACTCACCCCAGGAGGCGGACCATGACGGACGATCACGCCCGCACCGCGGGCACCGGCGGCACAGCGGACACCGGCAGTACGACGGACACCGGCAGTGCAGCGGACACCGGCAGTGCAGGGTTCGCCGGTACAGGGGACGCCGGGGCGACCGGCCGACGGGCCGTCAGCCGCAAGACCCTGCTCAAGGCGGCACTCGTGGCGGTGCCCCTGCCCGCACTGCTCGGCGGCGGCGTGGCCCTCGCCCGGGACCACCGGCCCTCGGACGCGCCCCTCGCGCCGACGCCCTTCTGCGACGACGGGGACGACCCGACGCCGCCGCAGATCGAAGGCCCCTACTTCAAGCCCTACTCTCCCGAGCGCGCCTCGCTGCTGGAGCCCGGCATGCGGGGCACCCGGCTCACGGTCGCGGGCTACGTCTTCGGGCGGACCTGCCGCCCGGTCGCGCACGCCCTGATGGACTTCTGGCAGGCGGACAACTCGGGCGCGTACGACAACACCGGCTTCCGGCTGAGGGGGCACCAGTACACCGACGCCGGGGGCGCCTTCACGCTGACGACCATCGTGCCGGGCCTCTACCCGGGCCGTACCCGCCATCTCCACGTCAAGGTGCAGGCCCCGGGCGGCCCCGTGCTCACCACGCAGCTCTACTTCCCCGGAGAGCCCCGCAACAACACCGATCCGCTCTTCGACGCGGCCCTGCTCATGAACGTCCGCCAGGCCGGTCCGGCGAAGCAGGCGACCTTCGACTTCGTGGTGACCACGGGCGGCCCCGGGAAGTAGCGCGGCCGGCCCGACGCCCGCCCCGCGGCCGGGCCGTCAGACCGACAGCCGGAAGCCGAGGTCGCCGAACGCGACGTGGTCGCCGGGGCCGACCCGGACGGCCCCGGCGATGCGCAGGCCGTTGACGTAGGTGCCGTTGCGGGAGCCGAGGTCCGTCAGACGCCAGCCGTGGTCGAGCCAGCGCAGCTCCGCGTGGCGGCGGGAGACCGTGTCGTCCTCCAGGCGCAGATCGGAGACCGGGGCCCGGCCGATGGTCAGCGGCTTCGTGCCGGGCTCCGGGAGCCGCAGCCCCGGGAGCCGCGCGCCCCGCCACGCTCCGCGCACGCGCGCCCCGAAGGCGGACAGACGGCTCACCGTACGCAGGAAGAAGTCCGAGAACCGGCCGCGCGCGGGGAGATCGGCCATGGCCAGCTCGATCTCGGCACTGGTGCGGGCGGTCAGGACGAGGTCCATGCGGCGCATGAACGTGTCGTGGGACAGCCTGCCGTCGCCGGTGCCGTCGCGCAGGACCGCCAGGGCCCGCTCCCGGTCGGCCTCGGAGGGCCGTGTCACGCGCGTACGGAAATCAGGAGACGTCATGCAGGTGATTCTCGGGTTTCCGGCCCCACCTGTCCATAAAATCAAACAGACGCACGGCGCTGATGGGAGATCAGCGGGTGCGGCTCGACGGAAGGGGCACCACGGCATGGCCGTCATCCACAGCACCACCCTCAAGCCGACCAAGGCGGAGCTGCTCACGGCCTGGCTCCCCTCCCGCCCGTGGTACCAGGGCGGCGCGGCCGAGCCGCGGTTGGCCGCATCCGGCGGCTTCCGGCTCGACGACCCGCGAGGAGAGGTCGGGATCGAGTTCATCGTCGTCACCGACACCTCCGGCACCCGCCCGGTCAGCTACCTGACGCCCCTCACCTACCGCGGTGCCCCGCTGGAGGGGGCGGACGACGCCCTCGTCGGCACCCTGGAGCACGGCGTGCTGGGGCAGCGCTGGGTCTACGACGGCTGTCACGACCCGGTGCTGGTCGCGCAGTTGCTCGCCCTGATCGAGGGCCGGGCCCGGGCCCAGGACCAGCACGTCAGCGACACCCCCGCCCCGCAGATCACCCGCTCCTGCGCCGGAGGCGTCCCGGCCCCCGCGGGCTTCACCGCCGCCACCGACGGCGCAGCAGCCACCGAACTGACCGCCCCGGGCCGCGCGACGCTGCGCCTGCACCGTGTTCTGCAGCCCGGCTCCGAAGCCCCGGGCGCCCCGGGCGCCCCGGCCGAGGAGGCGGCAGGTTTCGTCAGCGGCCCCTGGCACCTCCCGGACGGCAGCCGGGCCCGGGGCCTGTTCGCCACGTTGCACGGCATCCGGCACGTCTGAGTACGCATACCTGCGCGTCCTGAGTACCCGGCCCGAGGCGCGCCGCCCGGCGCGCGGGATTCACTGGTCCCATGAACGACCAGGGAACGCGAGAAGACGCCGAGCTGCGGCGGGCATGGGCCGCGGCGAATGCTGCGGATGCCGCCGAGCGGGGGCGGCAGGCCCGGCCGCAGGCGCCCGCCGACCGTGACGAGAACGCCTCGGCGGCTCCTTTCTGGGCCGCGGTGCTCGCCGTCCTGCTGGTTCCCGTGGCCGTCCTGTTCGGTTCGCTCGCCCCGATGGCCGCCGACAGCTGCGGGCCCGACCACTGCTCCCGGGGGCTCGACAACACCCTCGCCATGGTCCAGTACTGCCTGTTCGGCACCATGATCGGTACGCCCGTCCTCCTTCTGGCGTCCTGGCTCCTGCCGCGGCGCGTGCGCTTCGCCACGCTGCGCAAGTGCCTCGCGTGGTCTGCGCTGTTCCCGCCGGCAGTCGTCATCCTCCTGACGTTCGGCCTGTAGGAGTGCCCTCCCGGACCGGACCCATCGCCGAATTACGTTGCCGACCACGTATTTGCTCGTTAACGTGGTCGGCAACATAATTTCGGCACCTCGATGGAGGAGACACCGGCATGACGAGCGCCCCGCCCAGCGGCGACGAGCCCCTGGCCACCGCCCGCGAGCGCTTCCCGGTCAGTTTCGCGGTCTTCGGCGTCGCCCGGACGCACCGGGCTCTGGCCGCCGCGCTCCTGCGCGACCTCGGGCTCTACCCCGGGCAGGAGATCATGCTGCTGCAGCTGTGGGAGCGCGACGGCCAGTCCCAGCAGGCCCTCGGCCGGACGCTGGGGCTCGATCACTCCACGGTCGCGAAGTCGGTGCGCCGGCTCGCCGCCGCCGGGCTGGTCACCCGTGAGCGCAGTGGCACGGACCGGCGCGTGACCCTGGTGTCACTGACCCCGGAAGGCCGTGCGCTCGAATCGCGTGTCGCGGAGGTGTGGGCCGAGCTGGAAGCGCGTGCCACCGCCGGACTGAGCGAAGAACAGTGCGCACGGTTCGTGGCCGCAGCCGCCGCCATCGAGGCCGCCATCGAGCCCGACGCGGGCGTCAACGGCTGACATCCGGCCGAGCCGCTCACCGACCGCCCCGGACCGAGCCCTGGACGGGGCCGCAGCCCGAAAGGAAACACCGTCATGTCAGCACGTCCCGCACAGCCCTCCGCACCCGCGCTTCCCGAGCACAAGTCCGCCCTGATCACCGGCGGTTCCCGCGGGATCGGTGCCGCGATCGCCACCCGCCTGGCAGCGGACGGCATCCGCGTCGCGATCACCTACAACTCCTCCGGGGCCGCCGCCGACCAGGTGGTCGACACCATCACCGCGGCGGGCGGCCACGCACTGGCGCTCCGCGCGGACAGCGCCGACGCGGACCAGGTCCGCGCCGCCGCCGACGCGACGGCCCGGGAGTACGGCAGGATCGACATCCTGGTCAACAACGCGGGCATCGGCGCGGGCGGGCCGTTCGAGGACATGCCCCTGGAGCACTTCGACCGGACGATGGCGGTCAACGTGCGCGGCCCGTTCGCAGCCTCCCAGGCCGTACTCCCCCACATGCCCGATCACGGGCGGATCATCAACATCGGCAGCGTGTTCGCCGACCGGACCCCTTTCGGTGCGCTGTCCGCCTACGTCACGAGCAAGGCCGCCGTCGCCGGCCTCACCCGCGCCCTCGCCCGCGACCTGGGCAGCCGCGGCATCACGGTCAACAACATCCAGCCCGGCCCCATCAGCACCGACCTGACGTCCACCGACACCCACGTGCGCGAGATCATGACCGAGGGGACCGCCCTGCGCCGCTTCGGCACGCCGGAGGAGATCGCAGGCCTCGTCTCCTACCTGGCGGGCCCCGATGCCTCGTACATCACCGGCGCCACCATCACCGCCGACGGCGGGTACGCGGTCTAGGCAGCCGCACGACCCGGGTGCATACGGGGTCCGTGCGGGTACACGGTTCGGGAGCCCGCGTCCCCGCAACTGGCGCTCAGGCCGACCGGGGAAGATAGTAGAAAGCGGGGGATATCCGTCAATCGGAGGACACCATGATCGTCCTCGGAGTCATTCTCCTCATCATCGGGTTCCTGACCGGACTCTCGATCCTGTGGACCATCGGCATCATCCTGCTGGTCATCGGCCTGATCCTGTGGGTCCTCGGCGCAGTGGGGCACGCAGTCGGCGGGCGCAAACACTACTGGTAGCAGCCGGCACAACTGACGGGCGCCGCCGGTCATCCGTGCAGCGGCCGGCCTTCGACGGCCGCCTGTGCAAGAGCAGGCGGCGCGGTCGCGGCCGCGCCTGCTGACGGGCAGCCGACGACGCCGACGGCCGCCGGCGGAAGGGAGCGGGGTGGCGAGCCTGCCCGGCGCACGTGGAGAAGTGTCCGAAGCGGTGATCGGTGCGCTGGGCAGGGAGCCCGGAGGGCTCGCCCGCCTTGCTCCCCTCGGCGCGCTGCGCTGCGCCGACCCGTACGGAGACGATCTCCACCTCGGACTGTACCTCTGCTACGAGCTGCACTACAGAGGCTTCGACGGCGTCGACGACGCCTGGGAATGGGACCCGGAGCTCCTCCGGCTGCGCGCAGCGCTGGAGCGGACGTTCCTCACGGCCCTGCGCAGCGATGTCCCGGTCCACCCGGACGTCGCTTCCGCCTTGCGTGACCTGCTGGTGGAGCCCGCCGACGGCAAGGGAGTCTCGCACTTCCTGCGGGACGACGGCGATATGCGGCACCTGCGGGAGTACGTGGCCCTGCGCTCCCTGTACCAGCTCAAGGAAGCGGACCCGCACGCCTGGGCCATCCCCCGGCTGACCGGGCGGGCCAAGGCGGGGCTGGTGGCCGTCGAGTACGACGAGTTCGGCGCGGGGCGGGCCGACCGCATCCATTCGGGCCTCTTCGCCGACGCGATGAGCGAGCTCGGCCTCGACCCGGCGTACGGCCGCTATGTCGACGCGGCCTCGGCCCCCACGCTGGCCGTGGTGAACCTGATGTCGCTGCTGGGGCTGCACCGGTCTCTGCGGGGCGCCCTCGCCGGGCACTTCGCGACGGTGGAGATCACCTCGTCCCCCTCCTCCCGGCGCCTGGTGCAGGCGATCGACCGGCTCGGTGCGGGGCCCGCGGCCCGTCACTTCTACGCCGAGCACGTCGAGGCGGACGCCGTCCACGAGCAGTTGGTGCGGCACGAGGTCATCGGCGGCCTGCAAGCGGACGATCCCGGGCTCGCGGGCGACATCGTCTTCGGGATCGACGCCACCGTGTGGCTCGAGGACCGTCTCGGCGATCACGTTCTCGGGGCGTGGAACGCAGGTGGTTCCGCAGTGCGCCGGCCCCTCTGACGGCTGCTGCCCTGACCCCGAGCCGTGCCGGGGCCGGCAGGCAGCCGTGACGGGCCCGGCTTCCTGTCGGGCCCGTCACGGCTTCCGGGACGATGCGTCCGGCCGTGGGCGGCGGCGATGGCTGGTGTCGCAGAAGGGGTAGAGGAGGCTGCGGCGGCAGGTGCACACGGCGACGACCGGACGGTCCGAACGCACGACGCGGCCGTCCTCCATGACGAATTCCACCGGGCCCTCGATCAGCATCGGCCCGCCGGGTTCCTGCCACACCCTCCGCGCCTCGTCGTGCCCCGTCGCCGCCTTCGGTTCACGGCTGCGCCCGGGGCCGGGGCCGGCCGCGGCCGGCTGCTCAGGTGAGGCGTTCACCGCGGACCACCACCAGTTCGTCCCCGGCGGCCTCGCCCCCGATCAGCCCTTGCCTCCTCATCCAAGGGGCCTGCCGGCGCATGACGGGCCCGTACGCCACGGTGCGCCGGGCGGTCACCTCGGCGGTGAGCCCGCCCTTCTCCAGCGCCTTCACCGTGCGTTCGGGGCCGCACACGGATGAGTGCACCACCAGCACCACGCCGCCGGGCCGAAGCATCTCGGGCACGCCCCGGCACAGCCGGTCCAGGAGGGCACGGCCGTCCGCGCCCCCGGCCCAGTTCCGCACCGCGCCGCGCAGCGGCCTGCGGCCGTCCGGCGCCGGCACGTACGGAGGGTTGGCCAGGATGAGGTCGAAGTGCCCGCCGGACACGGGAGTCAAGAGGTCACCCCGGAGGGCCCGCACCCGCACGCCTGCCCTCAGTGCGTTCAAGCGGGTCGCGAGCACGGCGCGCCGTGAGGTGTCGACGGCGACGGCCCGGGCGCGGCGCCGCGCCGCGGCCACCGCCAGCACGCCGCAGCCGGTCCCCACGTCGAGCACGGCCGCGCCGCAGGCCACCCGCTCCCGGACGAAGGCTTCCAGGAGCAGCGCAGTGTCCTCTTGAGGCACGTAGACCCCGGGCAGTCGGAAGAACCGCATCTCCCTCGGGTACCCCGGCGCAGTGGCCCCCATGCGAACAGTGAGCCTTTCGGGTCACCGGGTGAGCACGGGTCACGGGAGGCCTCCGTGCGGGCCACCGCGTGTCCCGGGGGGCGTACCGGTCGTTACAAGTCACGACATGCCCACTCGTCTCTCTGCAGGAGAATCGATGCGCCGAGTCCTCACCACAGTCGCCATGGCCGCAGCCGCCCTGTCGTTCGGATCGGCCGCAGCCGCCCAGGCCGCCGGCCCGGCGGCCTCCGCGGACCTCGGCGGGCTCACCGCGACCGATCCCGGCAGCCTGGGCGAGACGGTGGACAGTGTGGCGCGGAAGGCAACGGCCGTCGCCGGGGACGTCGGGAGCAAGGCGGTGAAGCGGGCGGTTCCTGCGGCGGGCAAGACTGCCGGTGGGACCGTGAAGCACATGACGGCCTCGACCGAGCGGACTGTCGGCGGGCTCGCGGGGGCGGCGGGGGTCCTGGTGGGCGATACGGCGAAGTCGGCCGCCCGGGGCGGGCAGCCGGGCGGCGCACTGCCGACCGGTTCACTCCCCCTGAAGGGAGTGCCGCTGCGCTGACCGCTGCCCGCGCCCGAGCAGCACGAGGCGGCGCACCAGAGCGTTGTGAATGATCATTTCCTACAAATCCCGGACGCCGAAATCAGTTGGCTGCGGCATCTAATTGCCCGTCACCCCCTTGGCAGAGTGGCCATTGAGCCGAGCTCTCCCCGCGACCAGCCCTGCGGGGAGTTGTATCTCTACTACAAAGGGGGTTCGCTCAGTGAGCGCTTACACCGATGATGTGGTCGTCACGGGCCTGGGAGCCACGACACCCCTCGGCGGGGACGTGGCCTCGACCTGGTCGGGGATGCTGGCCGGGGAGTCGGGGATCAGTGCGATCGAGGAGGAGTGGGCGGCCGGGCTGCCCGTGAAGATCGCCGGCAGGCTGAAGACCGAGCCCACCGAGGTCCTGGACCGCGTGCAGGCCCGCCGCATGGACCGCTGCGAGCAGATAGCGCTCGTCGCCGCCCGCGAGGCGTGGGCCGACGCGGGCCGGCCCGGCGTCGATCCGCACCGGCTGGCCGTCGTCATCGGCACGGCCACGGGCGGCGCCCTGACCATGCTCGGCCAGGACGACGTCCTCGAAGCCTCGGGGGTGCGGCGCGTGTCGCCCCACACCGTCCCGATGCTGATGGCGAACGGCCCCGCCGCATGGGTCAGCATCGACATCGGGGCCCGCGGCGGCACTCACACCCCCGTCAGCGCCTGCGCGTCCGGGGCCGAGGCCATCGCCATGGGCCTGGACCTGATCCGGCTCGGCCGCGCGGACGTCGTCGTGGCGGGCGGTACGGAAGCCTGCATCCACCCGCTGCCGCTGGCCGGATTCGCCCAGGCCAAGGCGCACTCGACGCGCAACGACGCGCCCCTGCGGGCGTCCCGCCCCTTCGACACCGACCGTGACGGATTCGTCATCGGCGAGGGCGCGGTCGTGGTCGTCCTGGAGCGCGCCGGATCCGCGGCCTCGCGAGGGGCCCGGGCACACGCGACGCTCGCCGGCGCCGGCGTCACCTCGGACGCCCACCACATCACGGCCGCGCACCCCGACGGCCAGGTCCGCGCGATGCGCCTGGCCCTGGCCTCCGCCGGCCTGGACCCCCTGGCCGTCGAGCACGTCCACGCCCACGCCACCTCCACGCCCCAGGGCGACCTCGTCGAGGCGCAGTCGATCAGCGAGGCCATCGGCACGCACCCGGCCGTCACCGCGACCAAGTCGATGACCGGCCACCTCTTCGGCGCCGCCGGCGCGATCGGCGCCCTCGCCACGATCCTCGCCGTGCGCGACGGCGTCATCCCCGCGACGCAGAACCTCGAGAACCTCGACCCCCAGGTGAAGCTCGACGTCGTCGCAGGACAGCCCCGGCACGGCAGCCTGACGGCCGCGCTCACGAACTCCTTCGGCTTCGGCGGGCACAACGCCTCCCTCGTGTTCACACCCGCTCCCTGAGCCGCCGCGGACCGCTGCCCGGGCTCCGGCTCACGCCGGGGCCGGTGCCGGTAACGGTGGCGGTGGCGGTGGCGGAGCCCGTGCCGGTGTGCGTACCCGTACGGCCGCACGGCCGCACCATGACTGGCACCCGCAATCGCGCCCGAGGATGCTTGATCGTGTCGTACGGTCCGACGGCACCAACGAGCGGGAGCAAGCACGTGAGGGCACCGAACGCAGGGCGCGCCGCGGAGCGGAGCCGGTCCCCGCGCCGCCTCCAGCTGCTGCCGGTCGCCCTGCTCGTCGGTGGCACGGTCCTCGACTACAACACCCCACCGCGCTTCAGCGCCGAAGCCTTCTACACCGCGGCGCCGATGGCGGCCGCCGCACTGCTGTCGCTGCGCGCGACGATCCTGGCGGGCATCGCCGCCTGCGCCGCCGACTTCGCACTGCTCACCCACTTCGGCCTCATGGGAGGTCCCGGGGGCCGCAGCGAACTGGCGGCGGTCGCGACGATCTCGGCCATCGCCGTCGTCGTCAACCGCCTCATGTACTACAGCGACGTGCGGCTGCAGTCCGCGCGCAGGATCGCCCTCGCCGTACAGGACGCCGTACTGCCGCGGCCACCGGCCGCGCTCGGGCCCGTGCGGATCGCCGTGCGCTACGAGTCCGCCGTGAAGGACGCGCAGATCGGCGGTGACCTCTACGGCGTGCAGGACACTCCGTACGGCGTGCGCTGCCTGGTCGGCGACGTGCGGGGCAAGGGCATGGAAGCCGTCAAGGCGGTGGACGTGGCGCTCGGGGTTTTCCGGGAGGCCGCCGACGACGAACCGACGCTCGTACGGATCGCGGCCAGGCTGGACCGGGCGCTGCTGAGGGAAGCGAAGCGGCGCCCGGGACCCGAGCGCACCGAGGGCTTCGTCACGTGCGTCCTGGCCGAGATCCCGCCCTCGGGAGACGAACTGCGGCTGGTCAACCGCGGTCATCCGCCGCCGTTGCTGCTGCGCGGCGGCGCGGTCCGGAGCATGGAACCGTCCGAGCCCGCCCTGCCCCTCGGCCTTACGGAGCTGGGGGCCGTCGAGGAGCGGACCGATGCCGTGCCGTTCCCGCCGGGCACCACGCTGCTCCTGTACACCGACGGCCTCAGCGAGGCGCGCGACCGTTCCGACACCTTCTACGACCCGGTGGCCCGGTTGACCGGGCGTGACCTTCCTTCGCCGGACGCACTGCTCGACGCCGTCCTCGCCGACGTGCGCCGTCACACCGGTGGCCGCATCACGGATGACCTGGTCCTGCTGGCCCTCGCCCGGAGCACCGGGGACGCGGCGGAGGGAGGAGGCGCCGACAGCGGCTGAGGACGAGACCGAGACGGGGGTACGGCACCACCGGCGGCTACGGCTTGTGCTCGCTCCCCTGCAGTGCTTCAGGGCCTCGTGTCAGGGCATTCGTATCAGGGCACTCGTGTCACGGCACTCGTGTCAGGGCACTCGTGTCAGGGCACTCGTGTCAGGGTCTCAGGACGCCTGCCGGGCCGCCCGCCACTCCGGCGCGAGCACCGACCAGATCTCCTCGTCGTGACGCTTCCCCCGGTACAGGAAGCTCTCCCGCAGCACGCCGTCCTTCGTCATCCCGAGCCGCCGGGCCACGGCGATGCTGGCGGTGTTCTCCGTCGACACCCACCACTCCACGCGGTGGATGCCGCGCTCCTCCACGGCCCAGTCGATCACCGCGCGCGCCGCCCGGGTCACCAGCCCCTTGCCCACCGCGGCCGGCTCCAGCCAGCAGCCCGCCTCGGCGACGCCCTGCTCGACGTCCAGCCTCCGCAGCAGGAACCCGCCGACCAGCGTGCCGCCCCACCGGATGCCGTAGAGGCGCCCGGTGTCGGCCGCGGCCCTGTCCGCGTACGTCCGGAGGAACGCCCGGCTCGAGTCCAGGTCCGTGACGACGTCGGGCAGTCCGTTGTGCTGCCCGATGAATTCCCGCCCGCGGTCCATGTGGGCCAGGAACTCCCCGGCCTGCCACGGCTCGAGCGGGCGCAGCTCCGCGCTGCCGTCACGGCCGCCGTGGCCGCCGTCGCCATCGCCCAGGGGTATTGCGTACATCGTCACCTTCCGCGGTCCGGAACCAGCGCGCCTTCGGAAGGATCTTCGCACGGACGCTGTCATGGGGTGCGCGACGCGGACAGCCCCGTTCGGTGAGGAGCGCGCCGCCCCCGGCAGCGCCACCCGCGCCGAAGAGAGCAAGGAACGGCCTTCAGGGGCCGGCGATCAGTTCGTTGAGGCGCACGGCGAGCCACGGCCTGCGGCCGCCGGCCCGTATCCGGCCGCGGGCGATGGCCCTCCAGAGCGGGGTGCGCCGGAAACTGATCAGCAAGAACGCCGCCGGTTCCGCGGTGATCCTGCAGTCATAGGTCCGGGGCGCCGCGTCGCGGGTCACCGTCGCCGTCCCGTCGTCGACGACCACCGCCAGGCGCGGGCCGCCCTTGATGACGACCTCGAACGCGATGTCGACCCCTCGTGCCTTCGTCTCGTTCAGGGCGAGCGGCATCACCGCCGGCATCGACTGGCCGATCACCAAGCGCGCTTCGTCCGCTCCGACCGTCCACGGGAGACGGGCGCCGCGCGCGACGTCGAGTCCGTGGAGGAGGCTTTCGCTGAGCATCAGCCCGGTCGCCGCCGCCAGCGTCAGGACGACCTGCTGTCCGTACCAGGGGGTTCGTACGGGTGTGCCGGGGGCGAGGTCCCGGGTGACGTGAAGGAACCTCTCTCCCCGCTCGGTGACGAGGTCACCGAGATGCCGGCGCTCCTCGGCGTCCAGGAGCCCGATCGACCGGGCGTTGACCGCAGTGATCCGCTCGGTGAACGGACCGTCGTCCGGCGGCAGGACGCTGTCCCAGTCTGCGAACTCCCCTGTGAAGGCTGAGCAGTACGCCAGGTAGACGGCGCAGAGGTGCGCGCCGGCATCGCCCACCGTCCACGGCGGCACGCCGGAGAGGGCGTCCACGTCGGGGGCGGCGCGCAGCAGACCGGCCAGGCGCGGGATGACGGCGCGCAAGGCGGCGCGGGTCCGGTCGTGCTCGGCAACGGGGTCGACACTGCCGGCAGCGCCCACGGGACACCCCCTGACGGTGGACGGGCGCCCGCAGGCTACTCCCGGCGCACCGCACGCAACAGGGGCTTCCCCGAATCAGCCGTCCGGGATGAGCTGGAGCAGCAACTGCCCGCAGGCCGCCTTTCGATGCGGTAGAGGCGGCCGGGACTCCGGCCGCGCGCAGGGCCGCGAGTGCCCTACGCCGCTCGGCGGGCTCGGCGGGCTCCGTCACGTCCGCTTGAGATAACCGTTGTCGACCAGCCACTTCACGTTGAGCTTGGGCTTGGGGGCGCCGGGGACGAGTGCCGCGTCGAGCTGGATCTGCTGTCCGCCGTCGGCCTGCTCGAACCAGGGGGCGATGCTGCCCTGCCAGACGGTGAAGGACTTCGCCACCGTGTAGACGTGGTAGCCGCTCAGCAGCGGGCCGACGGGCTTCTGCGACGGCCCCGGCAGGGTGTTGACGGCGGGCCCGAGCTGGGGGTTCTTCGGATCCAGCGCCCCCGTACGGGGACTCGGGGCGCTCACGTGCTCGTATCAGCTGCCGTGATTGTGCACCAGCCTCTGCGGCCCCGCCCCAGGCGAATTGTGCGATTCATTTATCCGATCGCTCAGCAGGCAGGGCCGCATTAGGTTGACGCGGTGACCGAACTGCGAACCGACCGGCTTGTGCTCCGCGCGTGGCGGGAGTCCGATCTCGCCCCCTGGGCGGCCATGAACGCCGATCCCGAAGTGCGCCGGTACTTCCCGGAGGTGCTCACCCGGGAGCAGAGTGAGGCGTCTGCCGCCTCGTTCCAGGGCGACCTCGACAGGCGCGGCTGGGGATGGTGGGCCGTGGAAGTCGTGGCGACCGGTGAATTCATCGGGTTCGCCGGACTGGACCCGGTGGAGGAGGACATGCCGTTCACCGGAGTGGAGGCCGGCTGGCGTCTGGCCCGTACGGCATGGGGGCACGGTTACGCCACCGAGGCCGCACTCGCCGTGGTGGACTTCGGCTTCGGCAGCCTCGGCCTGACGGAGATCCTCGCGGTGACGACGGCCACCAACGTCCGGTCGCGGGCGGTGATGCGCCGCATCGGCATGACGTACGACCCCGCCGACGACTTCGACGACCTGAGCGTGCCCGAGGGCCCGCTGCGCAAGAACGTGGTGTACCGGCTCCGGGCCGGAGGTTCCATGCGGAATTGAACAACTTGTTCACAACGTCTAGTTGACAACGTCTTACGCGCATCGCCATCATGATCACATGTCGTCGATCCCCGAGCAGTCCACCGAGCAGCCCGCGCAGCAGTCCGCCGACCCGTTCGCGCCCCCGCACGCGGACCAAGCGCGGGCGCAGCGCGTCTACGCGTCCCTGTTCCGCATCGCCGAGCGGCACGCGGCCACCGATGAGCAGCGCCGCCGCCAGATCCACCCCTCCGTCCTCGGCCCTCACGAGGCCGTCCGGCTCGTGTCGTTCCTGCTCAGCGGTGCCGCTCAGCCCGTCGAAGGCGAGCCGGAGGTGGACCGCACCGACATCACCGCCGCCCTGAGCCTCGTTCCGACGGCCCGGGGCGAGATGGACGAACTGGAAGCCGGTCTCCTGCAGATGGCACGGGGACGCGGCATGACCTGGCAGGAGATCGCCTTCGGTCTGGGGCTCAGCACCCCGCAGGCCGCCCGCCAGCGGTACGAGCGCCTGGCCGGCCGCATCACGCCGGAGGGGGAACAGGGGCCGGAGTAGGGGGACTCGGTCCGTCGGGCTCTCGCGCCGCGTGTGGCCTCTCGCACCACGTGGGCTCTCGCACCACGTGGGCTCCCGCACACGTGACGATGTGACGATCATCCCCTCGGCCGGGCCTTCTCGGTGCGGATGCGGACGTCGCATACTCCGATCTCCGGTCCTTCCGGACCCTTGATCGAGAGGAACGAGCATGCTCCCGAAGACGCACGGCGCCGCGGCCGCGGGCACCTGGAAGCTGGGCGACCTCGTGGTCAACCGCCTCGGCTACGGGGCGATGCGTCTGACGGCGAACGCGGACGGGAGTCCCGGCGACCGCGAGCGGGCCGTCGGGATCCTCCGCCGGACGGTGGAGCTCGGCGTGAACCACATCGACACGGCGGCGTTCTACTTCTCGCCGCTGCGCTCCGCCAACGAGCTCATCGGCAAGGCCCTCGCCCCGTACCCGCAGGACCTGGTCATCGCGACCAAGGTGTGGCCGGGCCGGAACCCGTCCGGCGAGTGGTGGTGGGCCGAGCCGGGTCAGCTGCGTGGCCAGGTGGAGGAGAACCTGCGCCAGCTCGGCCGCGACCACCTCGACGTGGTGAACCTCCGCGTACCGAGGAGCCGCAAGACCGGCTCGGTCGCCGAGCACTTCGGTGTCCTCGCCGAATTGCGTGCGGCAGGGCTCATCCGGCACCTGGGGCTGTCCAACGTCACTGCCGCTCAGCTCGCGGAGGCCCAGGACATCGCACCGGTGGTCTGCGTCCAGAACGCGTACACCGTCGGCGCACCCGAGGAGGAGAACGCGCTGCTGCGCTCCTGCGGCGAGCAGGGCATCGCGTTCGTTCCCTTCTTCGCGATCGCCGGCGCCGGGCGCGAGGCCGGGGCGACGGCCGGCATGGAGGACGAGCGGGTGTCGGCGGTCGCCGGTGCGCACGGCGTGTCGACGGCACAGGTCAAGCTGGCGTGGACGCTGCAGCAAGGGCCGCATGTACTGGCCATCCCGGGCACCGGCGATCCGGCCCACCTCGCCGCCAACGTGGCAGCGGCCGCCCTGAGGCTGACGGACGAGGAAATGACGCTCCTGGGCCGCTCCCTCGCCGACGGACGGTGAAGGAAGGAATCCCGAGAGCCGACGCCGGCCGGGTGGTAAAGTTCAGGTGTTCGTATCCGATTGCGGGAGATTCCGGGAGGTGAAGTCGATGACCGTACTCAAGGCCACTGCCGTGCGCAGCGCCCGGATCATCCTCACGTCCCGGGCGACGGTCTGACCGCATCCTGTCGTGCCCTGCCGGGAGCGTGAGCTCGCGGGGCGACACCTACACGAACCTCACCATGGAACGGATCTCCGTACCGTCATGACCACTCGCATTGACTGGATCACTCGCGCCGAGACCAGTGCCGACCTCCCTGTCGTCCGCGACATCGTCCTCGCCGCGTTCGACACCCCGCTGGAAGCCGACCTCGTCGACGCACTGCGCACCGACTCCTCGTGGATCGAGGGCCTGTCGATCGTCGCCGCCGGCGCCGACGGCAAGGTGGTCGCTCACGCGCTTCTCACCCGCTGCCACATCGGTGACGTCCCGGCGCTGTGCCTGGCCCCCGTCTCGGTGCTCCCCGAGTACCAGCGGACCGGTGCCGGCTCCGCGGCGATCCGCGCTGCCCTGGAAGCCGCGAAGGGCATGGGCGAGCGCTTCGTCACCGTCCTCGGCCACCCGGAGTACTACCCGCGGTTCGGCTTCGGGCGGGCCTCGGCCCACGGCATCGGGCTGACCATCGACGTCCCGGACGAGGCCATGATGGCTCTCGCCCTCGACGCCGCCCACCCGCTGCCGGCCGGCACCGTCCGCTACGCCGCGCCGTTCGGCATCTGATGCGGGGCCGCCGGGCGGGACGTGCCGACGTCCCGCCCGGCGGCTGCCGCGCTCTCCCGCGGCGAGGGCAGCGGGCACCCCCTCACGAGGGCAGGTGCGCGTGCCCGGCGTTCAGGACGTACAGGTGCCCAGCATCGTCGTGAGCATCTTCTTCTCGTCCTCGGTGACGGTCAGGCCGTAGGTGGACTTCACGGAGGTCCAGGCCCGCCCGTACACGCACCAGGCGGTCTTGGCAGGGGGCTGCCACTGGTCGGGGCTCTGGTCGCCTTTGCTGCGGTTCGTCGCCGCCGAGACGGTGAGCAGTTGCGGGTGCGTGAGGTCATTGGCGAGGGCCTTGCGCCGGTCGGTGTCCCACTGGTCGGCACCCGAGCGCCAAGCGTTGGCCAGCGGCACGATGTGGTCGATGTCGACCTGTGAGGCCGCGGTGAAGGCCTTGCCGTCGTAGAGGCTCTGCCAGGTGCCGGAGACCGCCCGGCACTCCGCGTCGCGCTTTACGTCCTTGCCGTCGCGCCCGAGGATCGTCTCGCGCGTGTCGCACTTGTTCCCCTGCTGGGCCCAGTGCGGGAACTTGTCGCGGCTGTAGCCGGTCATCGGGCGGGGCTTTGCCACCGTCAGGCCGTTCAGCTGCTTCTTCGCTTCGCCCGCCGACGGCAGGGCGGGAAGCCCGGCGTCGCCGGCGCCGCCGGGCTTCGCGTCTCCGGACCCCGGCCCGGGGGCCGAGGCCGAAGCCGAAGCCGAAGCTGCGGGAGGCGTACTCCGGGGGGACTTCGCCCCGTCCGCACCGTCCTTACTGTCCTTGCCGCAGGCCGCGAACACCATCCCGGCCGCACACACCAGCGCCACACCCGCGCCGACCCGCACCTGATGCCTCGTCACTGCCGCGTCCCCCATCCCTCGTCCCCGGTCCTTGCCCGTCGCCGCAACGTTCCGCTGCCAAGCTGCCCGCCGCATAGATCCACAAACAGAACGAAAATGCCACTCAAGTCCCTATACGGCAAATCCGGCACCGAGAAGCACAGGTCGCGCTCGATGTCACGCGCCGCCCGCGGGCTGACGAGGGGTTTGCGGCGTTCACGGCCTGCCGATCTCCACCCCTGAGTGGAGAAGCTCCACCCCGGGCTGGACACAAGGGTGCAACCGGAGTTCCACCCGGTGGCCGATGCCGGATGATGCCCCGCGGCGCGACAGTGAAGGCATGAAGAGAGCACTGACCAGGCGGGCACCCGTGGCGGGCGTGCTGGCCTGCGCGGCCGTCGTCGCCACGCTGATCTCCCCCGCCGGCGCCCAGGCCTCGGTCCTGCCGGCGCCCGAGCTGCGCACGCCCGAGGGCACCACCGTCCTGCCGAACCTCGACGACGACGCCCGGCGCTGCACCCTGCGCCCCGGCGACTTGGACCGGCTGGACGTGGCCGTCGACGAGCGGCTCGCCGCCTGCAATGACGCCGCGGACGAGGTGGTCAACGGCCCTGCCGACGCCAAAGACCTCACCCCGCTGAAGGTGGCGCCCATAGCCGTGAGCGGCCGCGCGGACGGCAGGGTCTTTGTGCCTGCCGCCCAAAGCCCCTATGCCCGCGTCTTCGTGGTGCGTGACGGGAAGTTCGTCTCGCTGGGCACCGACGGCCGGTTGAGCGCCGGGGAACTCCGGCGCGGGGTTCAGCTGGCCGTCGAAGCCCGCGATGTCGTGCGGGACCGCAAGCGGTGGGACGGCCGGATCGAGGTGATGCTGTCCGTAACGCAGCGCGGGACCACCAGGACGGCTCGGGCGGACCTGCACGTGGCACCCGTCCTCCTGCAGCACGACCTGCAGCGCGCGCAGCACGTCTTCGCCGCCGCTCCGGGGCCGGGCGAGGGGCAGCCCGTCGAGGTGCCCGCCGCCACCCGGCCTCCCGGCCAGTGGCAGGAGTTCGCAGGCTCCCTGCGCAAAGCCGCCGAAGAGTCCGGCCTGCCCGAGAGCAGCGTGCGGTTCCAGCCCGGCACCGCGCAGTGGTGGAAGGACATCTGGCGCCAGGACATCGCCGAGCCGGGTTACGTCACCAGGACGACGCCCCGCGGCCGGCAGACGCTGCGCATCCTGCTGCGCTCCCCCAACTACTGGACGTCCGCCGACGGCCGCTCCGCGAGCCTCCGCCGCGCAGGGCGGCTCCTCTACCGCGACCTGCGCGGGCCCGACGTGGGCGTGGTCCAGCAGTACACGCCCACGTCCGGGCGCGAGAAGAACGTCGACGAACTGCTGAACTTCACGGGCAACTTCGAGTCGCTGCCGCCCTACGCCGGCCATCCGCAGGGCCGGGTGCTCTACGGCAGCAGCGCCGATCGCCGTCCCGACCCGGCGTTCGTCGGCATGCTGAAAGCCCAAGGGCAGCAGCCCTCGGTGGTGCTGGACACCTCCTGGCTGCTGGTCGGCCACGTCGACGAGACCGTCCACGTCGTCCGGGCGAACAACGCACGCGGCTGGACGCTGGCCGTCTCCGACCCCCGCAAGGCTGTGGCCCTGCTCGAACAGGCGCGGCGAGCGGGCGAGGGCGGTCAGCGCCTCTTCGCCGACACGGTCGCGGAGGCCAAGCCGACCGTCGACGAACTCCTGCGCTACGAGCGGCACGCCGGCGACAACGAGGACGCCGCCCGGCACATCGACGGTCAACTCGCGGTCCTGCTGCGGGAAACCGGCCTCAAGCCGCAGGAGATCGTGCGGCTCCCGGTCCTCTACTACAGGGTCGAATCCGGCGAGGGCCTGCCGCGCCGCCACATAGCGCTCTCCCCCGCCCTGGCCAACGGACTGTCGCTGACCGCCCGGGACTTCGCCGCCCCCAGCCCGCACGGTCCGCGGGTCGCAGGCCGTGACCTCTTCCGCGCCGAGACCGAACGCGCGCTGGCCGGAGGCGGCGTACGGGTGCACTGGGTGGAGAACTTCTCCTGGGCCCACCTCGGCGGCGGTGAAGTGCACTGCGCCACGAACGCCCTTCGCGAGGTCCCGTAAGCCGTAAGGACCGACGGCAGCGTCAGGCCACGGTGATGCTGCGGGCGAACGCCGTTACGGAGAGCTGGCCGTTGGTCACCATCTGCTCGAAGGGGATCGTCAGGTGGTCGCGGGATGCCGGAGGCGTGATGCGCAGGTAGCCGGCCTGCACCATCCGCGGGGCGTCGGCGTGGGCCCACGCCAGAGCGGCCTCGGCGGAACCGCCGGGCTGCAGAAGGAGGGTGCTCTTGCCGGGATCGGGGATGAAATAGGTACTCCCCCACGAGGTGGTCGTATCGACCGCCTTGTGGTGGGCGTCCTCGAGCTGCAGGCCGGGGTAGCCGCGCAGTGCGCAGGCGCGGCCGGAGGTGTTGGTCAGCACCAGCACGGTTCCCACGTGGGACATGCCGTTCTGGTGGCCCCCCTTGTCATCCAGCGAGGCGCGCAGGCCCGATACGTCGCAGGTCGGGGTCCGCGCGGCGGCCGGGGCGGCCGAGGCGGTCGCCGCGCCGCCGGCGACGGTGACGGCCGCCGCCGTCGCCGCTATGGCCACGGCCGTGGCCGCTGACCTGCGCAGGGTGTTCCGTAACATCGCGTCCCTCCAGCATTCGAACGTCTTTACTTTCCGGCTACCTCATCCTGGCCCGTCCATGCCTCCCCGGTCACCGGAAACCCCCGGGTATGCGGCGAGGGGGGTGGCGCCCCTGGTGAGGGGTGCCAC
>NZ_JBPQTS010000014.1:0-64953 GCF_051386455.1 Streptomyces sp. URMC 124 | reverse complement strand
GCTCGTTGGCGAGCCCGACGACCAGGGAGTCCTTGGGCCCCTCGGCGCCACCGCCCCCACCCCTTCCTTTGCGTCATGTTTAATTGCGAGAAGTTCGCAATAGCAACAGATCTTGAGCAGGGGTGTGGGCATGACGGCCCGGTCCGTACGGGGAGTGGCCGCCACGGCCATGGCAGGCGTTCTCGCGGCAGGCGCGGCGGCGTGTTCGACGCCGGGCGGCAGCGGCGGTGGCGCCGAGGGGCCCAAGGACTCCCTGGTCGTCGGGCTCGCCAACGAGCCGGAGACGCTCAGCCCCCTCCTCGGCTACGGCAAGGACGGCAACTCCAAGATCTTCGACGGGCTGCTCCGCCGCGACGCGGGGATGAACTTGCGTCCCGCCCTCGCCGACGCCCTGCCGAAGGTCAGCGACGACGGGCGCACGTACACGTTCAAGCTCCGGCACGGCGTGAAGTTCAGCGACGGCAAGCCGTTTTCGGCCAAGGACGTCGTCTTCACCTACCGGACCATCCTCGACGAGAAGACCAACAACGCCGCCAAGGGCGAGCTCGACGCCGTCGACAAGGTCACGGCCGAGTCCGACGACACCGTCGTCTTCGCGCTGAAGTACGCTTACGCGCCGTTCGCCGAGCGCACGGTCCTGCCGATCGTCCCCGAGCACGCGGCCAAGGGCCAGGACGTCAACACCGGCTCCTTCAACACCGCCCCCATCGGCACCGGCCCGTACGTCCTCACCGGCTGGAGCAAGGGCGAGAAGCTGACCTTCAAGGCCAACCCGGGCTACTGGGGCGGCGAGCCCGAGGTCAAGAAGCTCACCATGGCGATCATCAAGGACGACGACGTGCGCGCCACGCGGCTGCGCTCCGGCGACCTCGACGGCGCCATCCTGCCGCCCAACCTGGCCAGGGGCTTCAAGGACGGCAAGGCCGGCGGCAAGGACATGCTGACCATCACCGCGAAGACCACCGACTTCCGCGGCGTCACCCTCCCCACCGCGAACAAGGTCACCGGCGACCTCGCCGTGCGCCGCGCCCTCGACCTCGCCGTCGACCGCAAGGCCATGGTCGACAAGCTCCTCGAAGGCGCCGGCCGGGCGGGCTACGGCCCCGTCCCCACCGACAGCGACTGGTTCGCCAAGGGCACCGAGCGCCCGCACGACCCGGACAAGGCGAAGCGGCTCCTGGACGACGGCGGCTGGAAGGCGGGCGGTGACGGCATCCGCGAGAAGGACGGGCAGCGCGCCTCCTTCACCCTCTGGTTCCCCGCCGGGGACAAGCTCCGCGAGGAGCACGCCCTCGCCTTCGCCTCCGACGCCAAGAAGGCCGGCATCGAGGTCAAGGTGCAGAGCGGCACCTGGGAGGTCATCGAGCCGCGGATGAAGCAGGACGCGGTCCTCGCCGGCGGCGGCAACCCCGCCGACCCCGACTTCGACCTCTACAACCTGCTGCACTCCTCCCTCGCCCTCGACGGCTTCAACAACATGGCCGCCTACGACAACGCCGACGTCGACAAGGCCCTCGAAGAGGGCCGGCGCAGTGGCGACAAGGCCGCCCGCAAGGCCGCCTACGACAAGGTCCAGCGCGGCCTCGCCGACAACCCCGGCTACACCTTCCTCACCCACGTCGACCACCTCTACGTGATGACCGACCGCTGGAAGGACCTCTCCACCCAGGTCGAGCCGCACGACCACGGCCTCGGCGCCGGCCCCTGGTGGAACGTCGAGGACTGGCAGCCGAAGAAGTGACCCGCGGTACCGCCGGGCTCCCGTGGGGGCCCATGGCGCGCATGGCCGGACGGCGGCTGCTGGCCGCCGTCCCCGTGCTCGCCGCCGTCACCTTCGGGGTCTTCGCGATCGCCGCGGCCTCGCCCTTCGACCCCGCCAAGGCCTACGCCGGCAGCGCCGGCCTCGGCGCCCGCCAGGACGTCCTCGACCAGCTGCGCGACAACCTCGGCGCCGACCGGCCCTTCACCGCCCGCTGGTGGGACTGGCTGACCTCCGCCCTCACCGGCGACCTCGGCACCTCCCAGGCCCTGCGCCAGCCGGTCGCCCAGGTCATCGGCGAACGCATCGGCTGGTCCGTGCTGCTGTGCGGCATCGCCTTCGCCCTGGCCGTGACCGCCGGCACCGTGCTCGGCGTCCTCGCGGCGCGCCGCCGGGGCGGCCTGCTCGACCGGGCCGTGACGTCCCTGGCGTACGCGCTCGAAGCCGCCCCGCCCTTCTGGCTCGGCCTCCTCGCCGTCTGGTTCTTCTCCCTCAAGCTCGGCGCCCTGCCCGCCGGCGGACTCACCGACACCGGCAGTGACGTGGCCACGCCCGGCCAGATCGCCTCCCACGTCGTCCTGCCCGCGGCGGTGCTCGCCGTCTCCCAGCTGCCCTGGTTCGTGCTCTACGTGCGCCAGGGCGTCGGCGACGCGCTGGAAGAGGACCCCGTGCGCGGCGCCCGCGCCCGCGGTCTGCGCGAGCGGACCGTCCTCCTCGGCCACGCCCTGCGCTCGGGGCTGCTGCCCGTCCTCACCCTCGTCGGCTCCCGCGTCCCCGAGCTCATCACGGGCGCCCTGCTGGTGGAGACCGTCTTCAGCTGGCCGGGCATCGCCTCCGCGACCGTCGAGGCCGCCACCAAGGTCGACTTCCCGCTGCTGGCCGCCCTGACCGTCCTCGCCACCGCCGCCGTCCTGGTGGGCAACCTGCTCTCCGACCTGCTGTACGGGCTGGCCGACCCGAGGGTGGGCTTCGATGGGTAAGCCGACGGGGGCGGGAGAGCGGACCTCCCCGCCCGGCCGCACGGGCATACGCGTCTCCGCCGCCGTGACCGCGGCCGTCGTCCTCACCGTCCTGGTCGTGCCGCTCGCCGTGCCCCTGGACCAGCAGGCCGTCGACCTCGCGGCCAAGCTGCGGCCGCCCACGTGGGCCCACCCCTTCGGCACCGACGAGGTGGGCCGCGACCTGCTCCTGCGCAGCGTGTACGGGCTGCGCGTCTCGCTCTTCGTCGGTGTCGCCGCCGCCCTCGCCGCGACCGTCATCGGTACGGCGGTCGGCGCGGTCGCGGGCGCGCTCGGCGGCTGGACGGACCGCATGCTGATGCGGCTGGTCGACCTCTTCTCGTCCGTGCCCCACCTGCTGCTCGGCATCTTCGTCGTCACGATGTTCCGCCCCGGCGTCTGGCCGGTGGTCGCCTCCGTCGTCGTCACGCACTGGCTGTCGACGGCGCGGATCGTCCGTGCCGAGGTGCTGTCCCTGCGCTCGCGCCCGTACGTCGACGCGGCGGTGTCCGGCGGCGCGTCGCGGTGGCGGGTCACCGTCCGGCACCTGCTGCCCGCCGTGCTGCCGCAGGCGGGGCTCGCGGCGGTGCTGATGATCCCGCACGCCATCTGGCACGAGTCCGCGCTGTCGTTCCTCGGCCTGGGCCTGCCGACGCACCAGGCGAGCCTCGGCAACATGGTCCAGAGCGCGCGCGGCTCCCTCCTCGCCGGCGACTGGTGGCCGACGCTCTTCCCGGGGCTGTTCATCATCGTCCCCACCCTGGCCGTGGCGGGCCTGGCGGCCGCGTGGCGGGAACGCCTCAACCCGCGCCGCCGATCGGAGCTGAGTCTGTGAGTCCCGTGCTGTCCGTGGACGACCTCTCCGTACGCTTCCGGATGCGCGCGGGACGGCACGTCGCCGCCGTCACCGACGCGTCCTTCGAGCTGAACCCCGGCGAGTGCCTCGCCCTCATCGGCGAGAGCGGCTGCGGCAAGTCCGTCCTGGCCTCGGCCCTGCTCGGTCTGCTGCCCCGCAACGCCGAGGCCACCGGCCGCGCCCTCCTGGGCGACCTCGACCTCCTGGCCGCCGACGAGCGCACCCTCGCCCGCACCGTACGCGGCCGCCGCATCGGCCTCGTCCCGCAGAGCCCCTCCGCGCACCTCACTCCCGTCCGCACGGTGCGCTCCCAGCTGGAGGAGACCGTCCGCGAGCTGACGGGCCTGCGCAAGGCCGGTCTGCGGGCAGCGGCCGAAGCCGCGGCCGAGCGGGCCGCCTTCCCCGCCACGCACCTGGACCGGTACCCCCACCAGCTCTCCGGCGGCCTCGCGCAGCGCGCCGCCACCGCGCTCGCCCTCGTCGGCGACGCCCCGCTCCTGCTCGCCGACGAGCCGACGACCGGCCTCGACCGCGACCTCGTCGACCGTACGGTGGACGAACTGCGGCGGCACGCCGACGCCGGCCGCGCCCTGCTGATGATCACCCATGACCTCGCCGCCGCACGGCGCATCGCCGACCGCGTCGCCGTCATGTACGCGGGCCGCATCGTGGAGATCGCCGACGCCCCGGCCTTCTTCGGCGAGCCCGGCCCCCGCCACCCCTACGCCCGCGCCCTGCTCGACGCCCTGCCCGAACGGGCCTTCACCCCCATCCCGGGCATGCCCCCCGAACTCGGCGACCTGCCCGGCGGCTGCGCCTTCGCCCCCCGCTGCGCACGGGCGACCGCACGGTGCGGGACGCTCCCCGCGCCGGTGGACGGCGTGGCCTGCCATCACCCGGAGGAGGCGACCGCGTGCTCGAACTGAGCCGTATCACCGCGGGCTACGACCGGCGCGCGCCCGTCGTCCGCGACGTCACGCTGACGGTCGGGGCCGGCCGGTCCGTCGGCCTGCTCGGCCCCAGCGGCTGCGGCAAGTCCACCCTGGCCCGGGTGGCCGCCCTGCTGCACCGGCCGGACGCCGGGACGGTCGTCATCGACGGCGACCCCGTCCGCGGCTGGCGCCACCGCGCCCCGCGCGCGCAGCGCACGGCCTTCGGCGTGGTCTTCCAGCAGCCCCGCCTCTCCGCGGATCCGCGCATGCGCCTCGCCGACCTGATCGCCGAACCCTTGCGGGCGACGGGCCGCCGGAACGAGGCCGCGGCGGCGGTGACGGATCTGGCCGAACGCGTCGGGCTCTCGCGAGAACTGCTCGGCCGGCGCCCGCACGAGGTCAGCGACGGCCAGCTGCAACGGGCCTGCCTGGCCCGGGCGCTCGTCCTGCGCCCGCGCTGGCTGATCTGCGACGAGATGACGGCGATGCTGGACGCGTCCACGGCGGCGGCGCTCGTGGCGGCGGTCGAGGCCTACCGCGCCGAGAGCGGGGCGGGCCTGCTCGCGGTGGGACACGACAGGGTGCTGCTGAACCGCTGGTGCGACGAGACGGTGCACTGGGACGAACTCGCGTCCTCGCGGAATGCGCCGCCGGCCGCCGGCCGGCTCGGGCCCGGCACCTAGCGCTTGCTGCCGACCAGCTCGCGCTCGACGGCGGGCTCGGCCCGCTCCGGCGCCTTCGGTGCCCTCCGCACCGTGGCCACCGCGACACCGGCGAGCACCAGCAGCCCGCCCGCGACCGCGTTCAGCGACGGCAGGTTCCCCAGGAAAGCCGCGTCGAGGCCGAGCGCGGCGACCGGCACCGCGTACAGCACCAGCGACGCCGTCGACGCCGTCGTGGCCCGCAGCGTCCGCGACCAGGTCCAGAAGGCCATCGCGGTGCAGCCCAGGCCCAGCCAGAGCACCGCCAGCGTCCGGTGGCCATCGGCCGCAGCGATCTGCCCCACGGCGTCGGGGGCGAGCGGCAGCAGCGGCACCATGCCGAACAGGCTGCCGTAGAAGACGCATTCCGCGCCCGAGTACCGCTTGAGCAGCGGCTTCTGCAGCGCGAAGGACGTCGCCTGGGTCGCGGCGGCGGCGAGCACCATGAGCGAGCCCATCAGCGAGCCGCTTCCGCCGCCGGAGGTGACGGCGACGGTGAGGGCGCCGGTGAGCGCCACCGCGAGGCCGGCCAGGCCCCGCGTGCCGGGCCGGTCGCCCAGGAAGGCCATGCCGAGGACGGTGGTGAAGACCGGCGACGCCGCGATCAGCATGGCCGCGGTGCCCGCGTCCACGCTCTGCTCGCCGGCGCACAGCAGCACCTGGTAGGCCGTCATGCCGGTCAGGCCGAAGGCCGCCATGCGCAGCGCGTCGCCGCGGTGCAGCCGGCCGATGCGCCCGAGGAACAGGCACGGCAGGAGCACGGCGACGGTGATGGCCATGCGCAGGAGCGCGACGGAGGCCGGGGAGTAGTCCGGCAGCGCCACCTGGATGGCCGTGAAGGCGGAGCCCCACAGCAGCGCGGTCGCCGCCATCGGTGTCCACGGGGTTCGGGTGCGCTGTGCCGAGGTCATATTCGCAAGCTAACAACGGCAGATCTATAAGGCAAATAAAAGATTCTATCTACCCCTCAAAGGAATTCTTTGAGGTGGGAATGCGGGCAGCCGCCGTAATTCCCTGGGGAAGCCTTCCTCATCGCCTCCGCACCAGCGGGAACGGCAGCGTCTCCCGGATCGACAGCCCCGTCAGGAACATCACCAGCCGGTCCACGCCGATCCCCAGCCCGCCCGTCGGCGGCATCGCGTACTCCAGAGCCCGCAGGAAGTCCTCGTCCAGCTCCATCGCCTCCGGGTCGCCGCCCGCCGCCAGCAGCGACTGCGCGGTCAGCCGCCGCCGCTGCTCGATGGGGTCGATCAGCTCCGAGTACGCCGTCCCCAGCTCCGTGCCGAAGGCCACCAGGTCCCAGCGCTCGGCGACCCGCGGATCGTCGCGGTGCGGACGCGTGAGCGGCGAGACGTCGGTGGGAAAGTCCTTGTAGAAGACGGGCAGCTCCGTACGCTCCTCGACCAGCCGCTCGTACATCTCCAGCACGATGTCCCCGCGCCCGTCCTCCGGCCGGTGCGGCACCCCGGCCGCGTCGCAGTGCCCGCGCAGCACCCCCACCGGCGTGTCCGCGCCGACCTCCTCGCCGAGCACCTCGGAGACCGCGCCGTAGACGGTCTTCACCGGCCACGGCCCGGAGATGTCGTGCTCGGTCACCTTGCCCCCGGCGTCCGCCCGCAGCGCCACCGCCGACCCGTGCGCGGCGACGGCCGCGGCCTGGATCAGCTCGCGCGTCAGGTCGAGCATCACGTCGTAGTCCGCGAACGCCTGGTACGCCTCCAGCATTGTGAATTCGGGATTGTGTTTGTACGAGACCCCCTCGTTGCGAAACGTGCGGCCCATTTCGAAGACCTTCTCCATGCCGCCCACGCACAGCCGCTTGAGGTAGAGCTCCGGCGCGATCCGCAGGTACAGGTCGAGGTCGTAGGCGTTGATGTGCGTGGTGAACGGCCGGGCGTTGGCGCCGCCGTGGATCTGCTGGAGCATGGGCGTCTCCACCTCCAGGAACCCGCGGTCGAGGAGCCCCTGGCGCAGCGCCTGCACGGCCGCGCTGCGCGCCCGCACCGTCTGCCGCGCCTCCGGGGAGACGGCCAGGTCCACGTAGCGCATGCGCACCCGCGCCTCGGGGTCGCTCAGGCCGTGCCGCTTGTCGGGCAGGGGCCGCAGGCACTTCGCGGTCATCCGGGCGCTGCTGACGAAGACGGTGAGCTCACCGCGGTCGGTGGTGCCGATCTCGCCCTCCGCCTCGATGTGGTCGCCGAGGTCGACGTGCGTGGCGAAGCGCCGCAGCCCCTCCCCGCCGCAGTCCTCCCGGGTGAAGGTCAGCTGCAGGTCGCCCGACCAGTCGCGGAGCACGGCGAACGCGACGCCGCCGTGGTTGCGGACCAGCAGCACACGGCCGGTCACCGTCGCCCGCTCGCCCGTGCGGGAGGACGGCCCGAGCCCCGCGTGGGCGGCGCGGATCGCGGCGAGGGTGTGCGTGCGGCGGGCGTCGGCCGGATACGGCTCGACGCCCGCCGCCCGCAGCAGCTCCAGCTTCCGCCGCCGCACCCGCACCTGCTCCGGCAGGCCCGCGAGCCCGTCGCGCCCCGCCTCCTCGGCCCCGGCCTCCAGGCCGAGCTCGGAGAGCGGCGGCAGCCCCGCGGTCGACACCGGGCTCGTGATGCCCCTGGCCCGCCCGCGGTTCCACAGCTGGCCCAGGCTGGGGACGGAGACGAACCCCTCGGCGATGCCGGCGGCCAGACCGATCCGTGCGAGGGCACCCGCGTCCGCGTAACACAGGAAGCGCGGGTGCCACTCCGGGTTGTACTTCACGTTCGAGCGGTAGAGGGCCTCCAGCTGCCACCACCTGGAGAAGAACAGCAACAGCTTGCGCCACAGCCGCAGCACCGGCCCCGCCCCGATCCGCGCGCCCTCCTCGAACGCGGAGCGGAACACCGCGAAGTTCAGCGAGATGCGCTTGACGCCGAACCGCCCGGCCTGCGCGCACAACTGGGTGACCATGAACTCCATGACGCCATTGGGCGCGGCCCGGTCACGGCGCATCACGTCCAGCGAGACCCCGTCCCGCCCCCACGGCACGAACGACAGCAGGGCGATCATCGTCCCCTCGCTGTCGAACGCCTCCACCAGCAGGCAGTCGCCGTCGGCCGGATCGCCGAGCCGCCCCAGCGCCATCGAGAAGCCGCGCTCGGTCTCGGTGTCCCGCCAGGCGTCCGCCCGGTGGATGACCTCGCCCATCTCCTCGTCGGTCAGCGCCGAGTGCCGCCGCACGCGGACCGTCGCACCGGTGCGCTCCACGCGGTGGACGGCCTGCCGCGTCACCCGCATCTCACGCCCGTCCAGGTCGAACGAGGCGACCTGCAGGATCGCTTCGTCACCGAGCTGCAGCGCTCCCAGCCCCGAGCGCGCGTACGCCTTCGCACCCACCTCGCTGGCCCCCATCACGGCCGGCTGCCAGCCGTAGCGGCCCGCGACCTCCAGCCACGCGTCGATCGCCGGGGTCCAGGCCTCCGGATCGCCCAGCGGGTCGCCGGAGGCCAGGCTGACACCCGCCTCGACCCGGTAGGTGACCGCCGCCTTGCCGCTGGGGGAGAAGACCACGGCCTTGTCGCGGCGTGTCGCGAAGTAGCCCAGGGAGTCCCCGCCGCCGTAGCGGGCCAGGAGGGCGCGGATACGGGGCTCCTCGTCGTCGTGCAGCGCCGCCTCCAGGCGCTGCGAGCGGAAGAGCGTCATGGCGGCGTTCAGCAGCGCCAGCGCGCCCAGCAGCCCGAGCAGGAAGTACAGCCAGTGCGGCGGGTGACCGGTGAAGTGCCGGCCGCTCACCAGCCCGCCGCACACCTTGTTGGCGACGAACAGCAGCCGGTTACCGCTGCCGGCCTCCAGCGACCCCGGGAACAGGGACACCAGGCCCCAGCCCACCAGGATGGCCACCGCGAGCCCCGCCGCCAGGACGAGCAGGGCCCGCAGGAACGCGCCCCGCCGCGACGCCGCGTAGAACTCCCGGCGGGCCAGGACCAGCAGCGTCATCGCGGCCACGCACAGCACCAGGGAGGGAATGGTGTCCCAGTAGCCCACCACCAGCAGCAGGACGTCCGCGACCAGCAGCAGGGCCAGGTAGCCGAGGACGAACCAGAGGGTGACCCGCTTGCGGGCGGCCATCGCCGTCGCGAGGAGCAGCAGGAAGACCGCGTAGGCCAGGTTCGGCGCGGTGGGGACGGTCAGCGTGTCCAGCGCCTCCGTCAGCGGCAGCACCGCGCGCCGCAGCGGCATGATCAGCGAAGTGATCGCACAGAACAGTCCGAGGGCACCGAAGAAGATCGCGAATCCGTTCGGCACCCGGTGCAGCAGCCGCCGCCACGCGGACTCGCGCTCCCCGCTCTCCCGGCCCTGCTGAACCGGTGCGGGCCGCTCCGCGGAAGGCCTGCTGTCGGCGGCTGTGCGGCTCATTCCGCCAGCCTAGGCACCCCGCGGACGGCTTGCCTGCCGAGAGCACCGACCCGGATGGCGACGCTCGTACCTGAATGGAGTACACCCGGTGGCCCGGGCCGGGGCGCTCAGTGGGCCAGACTGACGCACAACCGCTCCGCCGAGGAGGTTCGCCATGGCCATTTCGATCTCCGTGGTCCTGTTGTTGCTCGTCCTGGTGGTCGTGTTCATGCGCAGCGGCTCGCTGCGCATGTCGAACGCCCTGGTCTGCGTCCTGCTCGGGTTCCTCCTCGCGAGTACGAGCGTCGCGCCGACGATCTCCGACGGGCTGTCCACCACCACACGCATCGTCAGCGGCGTACGGCCCTGACACGGGCTGCGGCTCCGTGACGCGGCCCGCGGCCCTGATGCGGCCCCGACGACGCCCGGGCCGGGCCCCCGCTGTCAGGGGGACCCGGCCCGGGATGCCGCCGTGCTGCGCGCTTAACGCCCGATCTCGACGTCCTCCAGGACACCGAGGGCGTCGGGCACCAGGATCGCCGCCGAGAAGTACGCGCTCACCAAGTACGAGGAGATCGCCTGCTCGTTGATGCCCATGAACCGGACGTTGAGGCTCGGCTGGAACTCGTCCGGGATGCCGGTCTGGTGCAGGCCCACGACACCCTGGTTGTCCTCGCCGGTCCGCATGGCGATGATCGAGCTCGTCCCCGACTCGCTCACCGGGATCTTGTTGCAGGGCAGCAGCGGCACTCCGCGCCAGGAGCGCACCGAGGAGCCCAGGACGTCGAGGGACTGCGGGTACAGGCCACGGCTGGTGCACTCGCGGCCGAAGGCGGCGATGGCGCGCGGGTGGGCGAGGATGAACTGGGTCTTGCGGCGGCGCGCGAGCAGCTCGTCGAGGTCGTCCGGGGTGGGCGGGCCGCTGCGGGTGTGGATGCGCTGGCTGATGTCGGCGTTGTGCAGCAGGCCGAACTCGCGGTTGTTGACGATCTCGTGCTCCTGGCGCTCGCGCAGCGCCTCGACCGTCAGGCGCAGCTGCTGCTCCAGCTGGCTCATGGGCTCGTTGTAGAGGTCGGCGACGCGCGTGTGCACCCGGAGCACGGTCTGGGCGACGCTCAGCTCATACTCGCGGGGGGAGAGCTCGTAGTCGACGAAGGTGCCGGTGATGGCGGGCTCGCCGGCGTGGCCCGAGGTGATGGCGATGTCGGCCTCACCGCGCTTGTTCTGCGGCCGCGCCGGGCGGGACGCGTACGCCGCGACGTGCTCGCGCAGCGCCTCCGACCGCTCGGCCAGCTGCTGGAAGGCCTGCAGAGGGAGGGCCAGGACCGTACAGCGCGTGACGGCCCGGACGGTGAACCCCCAGGTGCCGTCCGGCTCCAGGGGGACCTGCTCGCCGAAGTAGTCCCCGTCGGCCAGCACGCCGAGCACGGTCTCGTCGCCGTACTTGCCGGTGCCCGTCTTGTTGAGCTTGCCGTGGGCGACGAGGAAGATGTGGTCGGCCGGGGTACCGGCTTCGACGAGGGTGTCACCCGCGGCGTACTCGCGCTGGACGAAGCCGTCCGCCAGCGCCTCCAGCGTGTCGTTGTCGCCGAAGTCCCGCAGCAGCGGGAGCTCCCCGAGCTCCGGCGGGATGACCCGGACCTCCGAACCCGTGGAGATGAACTCGACCCGGCCGTCCCCCACGGTGTACGTGAGTCGCCTGTTCACCCGGTAGGTGCCGGCGGACACCTGCACCCAGGGCAGCACGCGCAGGAGCCAGCGGGAGGAGATCCCCTGCATCTGCGGTACGGACTTGGTCGTCGTGGCGAGCTGGCGTGCCGCTGTGGTGCCGAGGCTGAGCTGTGCCTCCGTGGCCGATGCGACCTGGCCGGACTCCACTGACGTGGTCATAGCTGGTGATCACCCATCTGTATGCGGTACGGGGCGCGGATTCGCGGTGCGGGACGTGCTGCGAGCGGTCCCCGGCTGCTGCGGCCGGGGACCGGCGGCCAGGGACCGGCGGCCGGGACGAGAGGCCGGGGTCAGTGGCCGATCTCGACGTTCTCCAGAATTCCGAGGGCGTCCGGCACCAGCACGGCGGTGGAGTAGTAGACGCTCACCAGATAGGACATGATGGCCTGCTCGCTGATGCCCATGAAGCGCACCGAGAGGCTCGGCTTGTATTCATCGGGAATTCCCGTCCGGTGTAGCCCGACGACGCCCCGGGATTCCTCTCCGGTGCGCATGAGGAGCACGGAACTGGTGCCGTTCTCGGAAATCGGGATCTTGTTGCACGGGAAGATGGGAATTCCACGCCAGGCGGGCACGGAGTGGCCGCCGACCGCGGCGTTGTCCGGATAGACCCCGCGGCGGTTGAACTCCCGCGCGATGGCCGCGATCGTGCGCGGGTGGGCCAGCAGGAAGCTCGGGTCCTTCCAGACCGTCGCGAGCAGCTCGTCGAGGTCGTCCGGGGTGGGCGGGCCGCTGCGGGTGTGGATGCGCTGCTTGAGGTCGGCGTTGTGCAGCAGGCCGAACCGGCGGTTGTTGACCATCTCGTGCTCCTGGCGCTCGCGCAGGGCCTCGATGGTCAGGCGCAGCTGCTGCTCCACCTGGTTCATGGGCTCGTTGTAGAGGTCGGCGACGCGCGTGTGGACGCGCAGCACGGTCTGGGCGACGCTCAGCTCGTACTCGCGGGGGGAGAGCTCGTAGTCGGCGAAGACGCCGGGCAGCGCCGGCTCGCCCGAGTGGCCGGAGGCCACGTCGATCGCGGACTCGCCGTGCTCGTTCTGCGGGCGGGAGGTGGAGCTGCGGAACGCCTCCACGTGGGACCGCAGCCCTGCCGCCCCTTCCAGGATTTCCTGGAACGCCTGGCGGGGCATGGTCAGCACGGTGCAGGCGGTGACGGCCTTGACGGTGAAGTCCCAGTTGCTCTCCGACGCCGCGGCCAGGGCGCGGTCGCCGAAGTAGCCGCCGTCGGCCAGGACGCCGAGGACGGCCGGGTCGCCGTACGCGCCCTCGCGGATCTTGTTGAGCTTGCCGTGGGCGATGAGGACCACCTGGTCCGCCGGCTGGCCGGCCTCCACGACGACGTCGCCCGGCCGGAACTCCCGCTGGGTGAAGCGGCCGGCGAGCGCTTCGAGGACCTCCGGGTCGTCGAAGCCGCGCAGCAGCGGGAGCTCGCCGAGCTCCGCCGGGATGACCCGGACGTCGGCACCGGTGGAGACGAACTCCACCCTGCCGTCGCCGAGGGTGTGCGTCAGGCGCCGGTTGACCCGGTACGTACCGCCCGGGACCTGCACCCAGGACAGCATCCGCAGGAGCCACCGCGAGGTGATTCCCTGCATCTGTGGAACGGACTTTGTCGTGGTCGCCAGATTCCGTGCGGCCTCGGTGCCCAGGCTCAGCCGGACGGCACCGTTATTGCCGTCGTTACCGGTCTCCACTGACGTCGTCATATGCGAATGCCCACCCATCCGTTATGGAAACAGGCCGCTGCGGACCTGCCGAAGAATTCCCCTGGCCGCCCCCGAAGTTATCAGTGGGATATCGGTGGGCGCAGTCACTCAAAAGGGTGGATTGATCGATGATGTTACGTTCGGAGGAAAACGCCGATGCCGTTCGCCACCGGCCGCTCCGCCCCGCCCGACGGATGATTGCGCACCGCCGTCCGGCCGCTGTCCGGATCGCGCGTGACCAGCGTGCTCGAGCCGCCGCCGTCCAGGTTGACGGCGTCGTCCGCGCCCAGGTCGCGCATCAGGTCGGCGAGCTCCGCGACCGTGAGACCCGTCCGGTAGTCGGCGGCGCCGTCCAGCGCCAGCAGGTAGAACAGACGCCCCTCGTCGCCCAGGCCCGCTGCGGTCCGCACGGCGGAGGTCGCACCGTCCAGCCCGGAGAGCGGCCGGCCGTCGCGCAGCACGGGGAAACCTCCGACGGCGAAGCGCAGCGCGCCACGGTGCGCCGCCTTCAGCCGGTCCTCGACGCGCACGGCGTCACCGACCTTGAACCTGCGCAGCTCCCGGGCCCCCGCGTCCCGCCCGACGAGCACCAGCGTGCCGGAGGCGATCGGACCCCCGCCGGGCTTGTGCGCCGCGGCCGTCACCTTGCCGTGGCGGACGGTCAGTTCGTGGGTCTCGTCCGTGCAGGGCGCGGCCCTGTTGGCGTCCGTACCGCAGGTGGCGCGCAGCCGTGAGGCCGAGCCCCAGGAGGGGGTGTACGCACCGATGCCGCCGACCGGAAGGGCGTACTGGTTGAGGCCGCGCAGCGGCAGCGTCCTGCCCTCGGCCGTCACCGTCCCCTCCAGCGTGAGCCGGTCCAGTCGGCCCCTGTCGTCGCTGCCGAGGCCGATGACGTCCCGGGTGGTCGCGCCCGGGGGCATCGCCGGCCCGAAGCGCTGCCCGTTCGGCACGGCCGCGCCGAGGCTGCGGCCGCCCGCGACGGACGGCCCGACCGGTGCGCCCGTCGCCTCGACCCCCGGGTGCTGGGTCTCCGTGATGTTGAAGAAGTCGCCGTTCACCCCGGCCACCGCGCCACGGGCACCCGCCATCCGGGAGACCGCCGACCTCGCGGCCACGGAGCCCGGGTGCAGCAGGTCGAGCGAGATACCCGGCCGGCTCAGATCGACCCTCAGCACGTGCCCGTACGCCGGGCCGTGGGAGGCCGGCAGGGAGAACTCCCGGTACTCCACACCCGGCGCGATCGGGTCCAGGGACCGGTACTGCAGGGCGGGCGGGTCGCTCGCGTCCGCCAAGGCGGTGCCGCCACCGCCGATCAGCGAAGTCCACGCCACCAGAACCGTCAGCACCGAGCGCATGCGTCTTCTGCGTCTCTTCACAGTCACCCCAGAGGTCCCGTCAACTCTGGCACGGTGCAGAACAGTTCACCATGCCCCGAAAGAACGACAGGGAACACGCCGACGTCGACGCGGGCAACTCTCGGCACATCCCTCCCCAGAGGCCCGCCGGGCCCGGATACTCACGGGTGCCGGCACGTGCGGACGGACCGCGGCCGCACACTGGCACCCACACCGACCCGGGACTGCCCGGAGAACGGGGAGAGCCGCCATGAGCCTTCGTACGCGCCGCGCAGCCGTCGTCGGCCTCGGAGCCGCCCTCGGCGGCGCGCTCACGGGGTCCTTCACCACCCGGGCCTCCGCCGGGGCGCAGCCCGCGGCGCGCGACGAGTCCGGCGCGCCGGGCATGCCGCCCCTGCGCCGCGCGCACGCCCACAACGACTACGAGCACACCCACCCCCTCGCCGATGCGCTCTCCCACGGTTTCGGCAGCGTCGAGGCGGACGTCCGGCTCGTCGGGGGACGGCTCCTCGTCGCACACGACGCCTCGGGCCTCGACCCGGCCCGCACCCTCGAAGCCCTCTACCTCGACCCGCTGGAGCGCCGGGTCAGAGCCGGCCACGGCCGCGTCTACCCGGGCCACGACCTCTCGCTGCAGCTGCTCGTCGACATCAAGACCGACGGCGCGGCGACGTACCGGGAGCTCTCGCGACGCCTGCGCCGCTACGGCACGCTGTTCACCTCCTGCGCTGACGGCCGGATCCGTCGCGGCGCCGTCACCGCGGTCGTCTCGGGCGACCGCGGCGCGCGGGGGCCGATGGCGCAGGAGCGGCTGCGGCACGCGTTCTACGACGGGCGGCTCGCGGACCTCGGTGGCGGTGCCCCCGCATCGTTCATGCCTTTGGTGAGCGACAACTGGAGTGCCACCTTCGGCTGGCAGGGCGTCGGCCCGATGCCCGCGTCGGAGCGGGCGCGGCTGCGGCGGATCGTGTCCGCCGCGCACACCGAGGGGCGGCGCGTGCGGTTCTGGGCCACGCCCGACCGGCCGGGCCCGGCCCGCGAGGCCGTGTGGCGGGAGCTGCTCTCCGCCGGTGCGGACCTGCTCAACACCGACGACCTGGCGGGGCTGGAGGCGTTCTTGCGCGCGGCCGGTTGAACAGCGATGGCGGAGCACAGAGCTGGGCGTCGGGCGGAATGTCCTGGTCCCGGGTGGAACGTGTGGCGGTTCCGTCACCGCCCGCCGGTGAGCCCGCCTCCAGCGGGAGGCTGGCCGCATGGCCACTCCACCTGGACCGCCGTACGGGCCGCCCGCGGGTCCGCCTCCGGGCGGCTTCGGGCCCGCCCAGCCGCCGTGGGGCGCGCCGCCGCCTCCGCCGCCTCGCCGGGGCGGCGGCGGACGGCGCGCCGTCCTGCTCGTCGCCGTGCTGGTGGCGGTGGCCGGGCTCGCCCTGGGCGCCGTCCTGTTCGTCGGAGGCAGGGGCGGGGAGACGGGCAAGCCGGGCGACGGGAGCGAGCCGGGCGGTCCGGGCGCGGCGACGTCGTCGCCTTCGCTCACCTTCCCGAGCGGATTCCCGTCGCAGTGGCCGAGCGGACTGCCGTCCGGTCTGCCCAGCGGCCTGCCCACGTCGTTGCCGACGAGCTTGCCGAGCGGCTTTCCTTCGGAGCTGATCCCGTTCGCCGGCGACGGCGGGCGGGGCTGACGGCCGGGCGTACGGAGCGGCGCGGGCCGCCCCGCGGGACACGTCTGCGGGGCGTCAGCCGGCCGGCTGCTGCTGGGGAACGGCCTGGATGTCCAGTTCGATCCTGATGGTTGCGCCGATCATGGCGATGCCCCGCCGGAGCATGGAGCGCCAGTCCAGGGTGAAGTCCTCGCGGTGCAGCTCGGTGGAGGCCGAGCAGGCCGTGCGGGTCTCGCCCATGATGCCGGTGCCGATCCCGAGGTAGCGGGTGTCGAGAGCGATGTTCCGGCTGACGCCGTGCAGGTTCAGCACGCCCTGCACCGTCCACCGGGAGCCGCCGCGGTGGACGAAGCGCTCGCTGGTGAACTGCATGTACGGGTAGTTGGCGACGTCCAGGAACTCCGGCGAGCGCAGGTGCTCGTCGCGCTGCGCGACGCCGGTGTCGATGCTGGCCGTGTCGATCACGACGTCGATGCGGGAGTGCCGGAGGTCCTCCGCGATCCAGAGGGTGCCTTCGAAGCGGTTGAAGCGGCCGTGCACCTCGGCGAGGCCGATGTGCCGGGCGATGAAGCGCACCGCCGTGTGGTCCGGGTCGATGCGCCACGCGCCCGGCGCGGGCATGGCCGGCGCCGGGGCGGGCTCCATCGCGAGCGTGCCGAGCGACGCACGGGTCTGCTCGGTGCAGGTGACGGAGCGCACGATGGGCAGGAAGCCGTCGGCCGTCACCGCGACGCTGTACTCGCCGGGGGCGACGGTGGTCGCGAAGCGGCCGTGCGGGTCGGTCTGCCCGCGCACGATGTCCCGGCCGCCCGCGTCCCGCACGGAGACCTCGGCTCTGTGCATCGGTGACTGCATCGGCTCCACGACGACGCATTCGAGAGCCCCCGCCCCGAGCGGAATCGGCGCGGTCTCCTGGCGGGAGGGGCGCGTGAACCGGCGGAGCAGGGCGAAAGCCATCCCAAAGGGCCTTTCGGTGACGAGAAGGTGATTGAACTGTAGATCACCCTATTCGGTCACTGATAGGCAAAACCCTTGGGGTGGTTATGAAAGGTCCCTTTTTATCCCTCGCCGTCTTCGAATCGTTGGTTATCGGAGAGGAGTGCGGCGAACGCGGCCGCCGGATCGTGGTCACACGGCCCCGCGGGCCACCAGCGGCCGCCCTCCTTGCGGTAGGGCCACCAGCGGCCGTCCCTCCCGTAGCGCAGCTGTGCGGGGGTGCCGACCGCGGTCCACCGGTTGCGCACGGCCCGCAGCTGCGGAGCCTCTTCCTCACCCCAAGCAGCGGCAAGCTGGGCCCGGGCGCGTGCGAGCCCCTCGCCCTGCGGGGTCCATTCCTCCTCCAGTACCGAGAGGGAGGCCCGGCCGCCGTGCTCCCAGGCGCGTACCGCTCGCGCGAGCTCGGCACGCTCCCGGTGGCAGCCCGCCGCGAGCCGCGCGGCGACGTGGTCGTCCGCGCCGGCCGCCGCGAGGCGCACGGCGTCCTCCCACAGCGTGAGCTCCCCGGCCGCGGGAGTGTCCTCGTGACCGGTGGTCAGCGCCTCGGCCAGCAGCTGCCGGGCCCGGGCCGCGGCGGCCGCGACCAGGAACTCCAGCGCCGAGGGATCCAGCCCGGGCGCGGGCGCCACGTCGCCGCCGAGCACCGGAGGGCGGCCCGGGCTCTCCACCATGGGCGGCGGATCCGGCAGCGGGGCTACGAAGGACGCCGTGGCGAACGCCTCTGCTGCGGACACCCCGGAGGGCCTTTCGGCTTCGGCGCCCTCTCCCGGAGCGCCACCGGATCCGCGTGCGGCGTTGCGTGCCTGCAGCTCCTCCAGCAGCTCGCGCTCCCCGCGGCCGCGCATCAGCAGCAGGACGAACGGGTCCTGGTCGAGCAGCCGTGCCATCCGGTGGCACAGCGCCGCCGTGTGTGCGCAGTGGTCCCAGCCCCCGCACGTGCACTCCGGCTCCAGGTCCCCGATGCCCGGCAGCAGTTCCACACCCGCCGCGAGCGCGTCCTCGGCCAGGTGCGGCGGCAGGTCACGATCGAGCAGCGCGGCTATGTACCCCGCCTGACCCGCCACCAGGTCCAGCAGGCGCTCCCAGTCGGCCGTGCCGAACTCCTGCACGACGACGTCGGCACGGTACGGCGTGCCGTCGCGGTCCCGTACGACGGCCGTGATGCGCCCCGGCCGCACCGAAACGGCGCCCACCGCGCCCGCGCGCGCGTGCCTGCGTCCGGCTTTCACCTGCTGTCCGTCCAGCGCCGTGTCCTCCAGCGCCTGCAGCCACGCCCGGCCCCACCAGGTCCGTGCGGAGCTCCCGCCGGGCTCGGGCGGCAGCGCCTCGAAGGTGCGCTCCGCCCGGCCGGTGACATCCTGTCCGCTCGACATCCGTTCCCCCTTGGCGTGACTCAACGTCCGTTCCCCCTCAGTGCGACGAGATCCGCCAGCTCGGCGTCGGTCAGTTCGGTCACGGCCGCGTCGGCCGTGCCGAGGACGGCGTCTGCGAGGGCCTGCTTGCGGGTGAGCATCTCGGCGATGCGGTCCTCGACCGTGCCCTCGGTGACGAACCGGTGTACCTGCACCGGCTGCGTCTGGCCGATCCGGTACGCGCGGTCGGTCGCCTGCGCCTCGACGGCCGGGTTCCACCACCGGTCGAAGTGCACGACGTGCCCGGCCCGCGTGAGGTTCAGGCCCGTGCCGGCGGCCTTGAGCGACAGCAGGAAGACGGGCACCTCGCCGTCCTGGAAGCGGCGCACCATCTCCTCGCGGCGCGGGACGGGCGTCCCGCCGTGCAGGAGCTGCGTGGGGACGCCGCGCGCGCCCAGGTGCTGCTCCAGGAGGCGGGCGGTCGCCACGTACTGCGTGAACACCAGCACGCTCGCGCCCTCGGCGAGGATGGTGTCGAGCAGCTCGTCCAGGAGCTCGACCTTGCCCGAGCGGCCGGCGATCTTCGGGGACTTCTCCTTGAGGAACTGCGCCGGGTGGTTGCAGATCTGCTTCAGGCCGGTCAGGAGCTTGACGATCAGGCCGCGCCGTTCGAAGCCGTCCGCGCCCTCGATCTCGGCGAGGATCTCCCGCACCACGGCCTCGTACAGGCCCGCCTGTTCCTTGGTGAGCGTGACCGCGCAGTCGGTCTCGGTCTTCGGCGGCAGCTCCGGCGCGATGCCGGGGTCGGACTTGCGGCGGCGCAGCAGGAACGGGCGGACCAGCGCCGCGAGGCGCTCGGCCGCGGCGGGGTCCGCGCCGCCTTCGACGGCCTGCGCATAGCGTTTGCGGAACCGGCTCAGCGGGCCGAGCAGCCCGGGTGTCGTCCAGTCGAGGATCGCCCACAGCTCGGAGAGGTTGTTCTCCACCGGCGTGCCGGACAGGGCGACGCGCGCCTTCGCGCCGATGGTGCGCAGCTGCTTCGCGGTGTCGGAGTACGGGTTCTTGACGTGCTGGGCCTCGTCCGCGACGACCAGGCCCCAGGTGGTCGCGGCCAGCCGCCGGGCGTCGAGCCGCATGGTGCCGTACGTCGTCAGGACGAACTCCCCGTCGGACACCCCCTCCAGGGTCCGTGCCGGGCCGTGGAAGCGGCGTACGGGGGTGCCGGGGGCGAATCGTTCGACCTCCCGCTGCCAGTTGCCCATCAGGGACGCCGGGCAGACCACCAGCGTGGGGCCGGCGGCCCCGGGCAGCGTCTGCCGGTGCAAGTGGAGCGAGATGAGAGTGATGGTTTTGCCCAGGCCCATGTCGTCGGCCAGGCAGCCGCCGAGGCCGAGGGAGGTCATCCGGTGCAGCCAGTCCAGGCCGCGCAGCTGGTAGTCGCGCAAGGTGGCGGCGAGGGCGGCGGGCTGGGGGACGGGCTCGCGGGACCGCTCGGGGTCGGCGATGCGGTCGCGGAGCGCCGCGAGCCAGCCGGTGGCCCGGACGTCGGCTTGGGGGCCGTCCTCGTCGCCCTCCTCCACGGGCGAACGGCCGGTCAGGGCCGCACCCAGAGCCTCGACCGGCGTGAGCTTGCGGTCCTGCCGCTCACGGGCGCGGCGCACCGCACCGGGGTCGACGAGCACCCACTGGTCGCGCAGGCGCACGGCGGGGCGGCCCGCTTCTGCGAGCCGGTCCAGCTCGGCCTGCGTCAGCTCCAGGCCGCCGACGGCGAAGCGCCAGCTGAAGGTGAGCAGCGCGTCGGCCGAGAGCAGCGAGGGCATGCCGGACCGCTCGTGGTCCGGCTCCGTGCCGTCGCCCTCCGGGGGCCCGACTTCGGCCCGCGCGGTGAAGTTGCGGACGAGTTCCTTGGGCCAGTGCACCTCGACCCCGGTCGCGTCCAGCGCCACGGAGGCCGGCCCCAGCAGCTCGCCGATTTCCTCGTCGGCGAGGTCGACGGCATCGGGGACCGCGGCGGAGAGCAGCGGCGTGAGGGGCTGCCAGGCGCGGGCGGCCCTGCGCAGCGCGAGGAGAGCCTTCATCCGTGCGTCCCGGCCGAGCGCGGCGGCCGCGGACGACTCTCCGGACCAGACCTCGGCGGCGTCGGCGACCAGCGCGGGGTCGGAGAGGCTGTGCAGCTGGAGCACGGCCCGGAAGCGGGGGGCCGCGTCCTCATCCGCCAGGGCTCCCAGCACCTCGACGCGCAGCGAGAGCCGTACACCCGCGTCGTGGCCCGCGGCGACGTCGGCGGCCCACGCGCGCTGCTCGGGCAGGCGGCGCGGTTCGGGCGCGGCGAAGGCGGGGCCGCCGGCGGCGAGGGCCGCTGCGGGCGAGCGAGGCAGCCCGTCGGCGACGGCGTCCAGGAAGGAGCGCACGAGCAGCTCCGGCTCCGGCAGCAGCAGGGGCCCGGGGCCCGGGAGCGGCACGGCGTGCGCCGCGGGCGGCATCGCCGCGGCCAGCTCGCGCACCCGGCCGAGGTCGTCGGCGGTGAGCGGGCCGACCCGCCACGCGTCGTGATCGGTCTCCGACAGTCCGGGCAGCAGGCGCCCACGCGCCGCCAGCTGCAGGGCGAGCACGGCTGCGGCACCCCAGAAGGCGGCCGCCTCGTCGGCCCGGGCGGCCCGGGCGCGGGTGAGGACGGGCAGGGCGTCGCGTACGGGCAGCACGGCGGCCCGCACGGTCGTGGTGGTGACGTCGGTGCCGTCCGGGACGGTGATGGTCAGCTCCTGGACGCCGCCGGGGGAGGCGGGCGGTTCCTCGTCCGGGAGCCAGAAGGCCACCCGGCCGGTGCGCGCGGGGTCTCCGGGGAGGAAGACGGCCGAGCAGCGGGCGAGCCGGGCGATTTCGGAGGGTGTTGCGGCAGAGGGCGGTGTCACAGCGCTGCGCATTCCTCAAATTTGACTAGTCGGGGTCCGGGCGCCCGAGGGTACAGGACGCGCGCTCCGGACGAAGGCCTCCGCAGAGTGAGCCGCGCCACACACAGGAGCCGGGGTGCGCTCAACCCCCCGGGCGTCACGGGGGCTTGCCCCAGCAGGAACCGGGTGGTGACTCCATGGCCCCGGACCGGCCCCCGTCCGTACGTTCGGTGAGGTCAGCCCAGCCTGCCTGCCGACCGTCCGGAGACCCCATGCCCCAAGCCGCCACTCTGCTCGCGGAACCCGCCGCAGGCAGTGACTTTGCCCCGCTCCTCCGCCAGGTCCGGGGACAGGGCCTCCTCGAACGCCGCAGAGGCTGGTACGCGCGCAGCATCGCCGTGAACCTCCTCGCGCTCGCCGCCACGGCCGCCGGGATCGTGCTCAGCGGCGACTCCTGGCGGACCGTCCTGCTGGCCGCCCCCGCCGCCCTGTTCTGGGCCCGCACCGCCTTCGTCGGGCACGACAGCGGGCACGCCCAGATAGCAGGCACCCGGCGCACCGGCCGGCTGATCGGCCTCGTCCACGCGGACCTGCTGCTGGGTATGAGCTACGGATGGTGGAACGACAAGCACAACCGCCACCACGCCAACCCCAACCACGTCGACAAGGACCCCGACGTCGGTGTCGGGGCGCTCGTCTGGACCCGGCACCAGGCCGCGCAGCGACAGGGCTTCACGCGGTGGCTCACCCGCAACCAGGCCCGCCTCTTCTTCCCGATGCTCCTGCTCGAAGGCATCAACCTGAAGATCTCGAGCGTGCGCGACCTCAAACGGCGCACCCCGGCCGAGCGGCGGACGGAAGCCGTGCTCCTGGCCCTCCACGCCGCCGGCTACGCGACCCTGCTGCTGTCCGCGATGTCCCCGGGCAAGGCCCTCGCCTTCGCCTTCGTCCACCACGCCCTCTTCGGCCTCCACCTCGGCATGGTCTTCGCCCCCAACCACAAGGGCATGGAGATGCCGGACCCGGACGGCCCGCGCTGGGGCCACCTCCGCCGCCAGGTGCTCACCTCGCGCAACGTGCGCGGGGGCCCCGTCACCGACTGGCTCATGGGCGGGCTGAACTACCAGATCGAGCACCACCTCTTCCCGAACATGCCGCGGCCCCACCTGCGCCTGGCCCGGCCGCTGGTCCGCGCGCACTGCCGCGCGTCGGGGCTCCCGTACACGGAGACTGGAATCGTCGACTCGTACCGCGAGGCGCTGCACCACATGCACGCGGTGGGCGCCCCCCTGCGGACAGGATGAGCCAAAACGAGCGAGGAACCAGGCGCAGCCGCCGGGCGTTCTCACGGACAGAGCGGCAGCCGTCGCGAAGGAGGCAGGGACATGAGCAACAGGACCAAGGTCGCCGTCGGAGGCGTGGCGGTCGGAGTCATCCTGCTGTGGCTGCTGCCCTTCTGGGCCGCACTGCTGGTGATGGTCGGTGTGCCGGTCGGCGCGTATCTTCTGCTGGACTCCTCGCAGCGCAAGAGGCTGCGCCGGGTCTCGCGCAAGGAGCTGGGGCGCTGAGCACGCCGAGGACGCCGAGGACGCAGAGGACGCAGAGGCTGCGGAGGACGCAGAAGACGTAAAGGCTTACGGGCCGGGGTCAGCCGGTGAAGGCCGGGGCCAGCGCCGCGGGCATCGTCAGCCGCGGGCTGCCGGATCCGTCCGCCGGCACGGACCACAGATCCGACCCGTAGTCGCCGGGCAGCGCGTAGACGAGGGTGTGCCCGTCCCGCCACACCGCCTGGTCGTCGATGTTGCGCCGCTCGGCCGTCGCCGTCTCGCGCAGGGTGCGCAGCTCCAGGACGTACAGCCGCCAGGGCGCGTCGTCGGGCGCGCCCTCGACGCGCTTCTTGTAGGCGATGCGCGTCCCGTCGGGGGACAGGGACGGGCACTCGACGTTGGCGTGCAGGGAGCGCAGCGTCCGGTCGGTGCGGTCACCGCGCACGAGGTACGTGTGCCCGCCCGTGGCCACGGTCGCGTAGAAGTGCGTGTCGTCGGAGAAGGTGACGCCCCAGACGTTGAGGTCCGCCGCCTTGTGGAGGCGGCCGTCCAGGAAGAACCGGTAGTCCTCCAGGTTGCGGTCCAGCGTCCAGCTGTCCAGGTCCACCACGGAGGTGCGGGTGGAGAAGTTCGTCCCCGCGTACGAGTCCCCGCTGACGAAGACGGTCCAGGCGGCGGAACGTCCGCTGGGGGAGACGCGGGCCCGGGTCGGCACGCCGGCCAGGTCGTAGCGGCGCAGCTCGCGCAGCCGGGCGTCCAGGACGACGGCCCGGTAGCCGTCCCGGAGCTTGCCGTGCACTGCCTGCAGGCAGATTCCCGTCCCGCCGGCCGAGTGGAAGCGCAGGCAGTGCACCCCGGACGAGGTGCGGGCCCCCGTCGGGTCGGCGGCCGGCACCGAGGCGATCTCGTCGCGGTGCGGGCCCCAGGCCATGTTCCGGAAGACGCTCCTGCCCGGTGCGTCCAGAATGACCTCGCCGCGGCCGACCCGCGGGCCGCCGGGCCGCGCCCGGTCCTTCTCGGCGGCCCGCCCGGCGGCGTGCAGCGTGGCGGCCAGCGCGACACCACCCAGGACCAGCACGGCCGTGAGGAGGATCAGGAGACGGTTCTTGCGGTTCATCAGGGCAGTCCTCGTGGTTCGGCGTCGCGGTTCAGCGGACGGGCGCCGCGGGGCCGTCCGCGGACCGGGGTTTCGCGGGGCGCAGCAGCAGGGCGCTGGCGGTGGCCGAGACGGCGAGACCGGCCGCTGCCGCCTCCAGCGCCGTGCGGTCGCCCCACGCCGTCCAGGCCGCCCCGAAGGCGATCGAGCAGGCGAAGCGGGCGGCGGCCTGCCCGGTCTGTACGACGGCGAGCCCGGTGCCGCGGACGGACTCGGGAACGGCGTCGGCGGTGGCGGCGGCCAGCACCCCGTCCGTGGACGCGTAGAAGCTGCCGTGCAGGGCGAGGACCGCGCCCAGCAGGACGGGCGAGTCGCCGAGCGGGGCCACGAGCAGGCCGTAGGCGCCCAGGAGCGCGAGGTGGCCGCAGAGGAACAGCCTCCGGCGGCCGAAGCGGTCGGCGACGGCTCCCAGGGGGACGGCCAGCAGGAGGAAGGCGGTGGCCGTCCCCAGCGGCAGGAGCGGGAACCAGGCCTCGGGCAGGTCCAGCCGGCGCTGCAGCGTGAGGTACAGGAACGAGTCGCTGACGGTGGTCAGCCCCAGCAGCGCCGCGCAGACGGTCAGCCGGCGGACCTCCGGGCGCCGCGCGACGGCTCGCAGGGGCGCCCTGGCGGCGGCTGTGCGGTGCCCGCCGGAGGCAGCACGGCCGGGCACGAAGAGCAGGAGGACCAGTACGCCGAAGACGGCCACGCAGCCGCTCACGGTGAACACGGCGTCGTATCCGCCGGCCGCCGCCCGCAGGATGAGGAAGGCGATCAGGGGACCGATCAGTGCGCCCGCGGTGTCCATCGCGCGGTGCACGCCGAAGGCCCTGCCCCGGACGGCCGGTGCGCAGGCCAGGGAGATCATGGCGTCGCGGGGTGCGGTGCGCAGGCCCTTGCCCGTGCGGTCGGCTGCGAGCACCGCGCCGATCAGGGGCACGCTGTGCACGGCGAGCAGCAGAGGCTTGCACAGGGCGGACAGGCCGTATCCGACGGCGGCCACGGCCTTGTGACCGCCCGGGCCGCGGTCGGCGAACCTCCCGCCGACCAGTCGTACGAGGGCGCTGACGCCGTTGTGGATGCCGTCCAGCAGGCCGAAGCCGAGAGGGGAGAGCCCGAGTTCGGCCACGAGGTAGAGCGGCAGGACGGCGGTGACCATCTCCGAGGAGACGTCCGTGACGAGGCTGACGGTGCCCAGGGTGAGCACGGTCGCGGGGACGGCGGCCCGCCGGCCGGGGGAGGGGGCCCGGCCGGCGGTGTCGGGGACGTCCGGGGTGGTGCGGCGGTCCGCGAGGTACACGGTCAGCTGTTCCAGATGCCGGTGATGTCCTTGGCGTCCGCTGCGTTCCCGGCATGCCCGGTGCCGTACATGTCCTCGATGGTGCGCAGGACGTCGTAGTGGTTGTAGGTGGTACCGGAGGTGGAGCCGGCCTTGACGGGCTGTCCGTAGACCACGGTCGGGATGCGGTTGCCGCTGAGCCTGTTGTCCTCGTCGAAGGTGATGAGGAGGAGGCTGTTGTGGGACTTGGCCCAGTCCGCGTAGCCCTTGAGGTTGTTCTTCAGCCAGGTGTCACCGGTGCCCACGGAGCAGTCGTGCATGTCACTGCAGAGGTTCGGCACGACGAAGGAGACGGTCGGCAGCGCGGTGTAGTCGGAGGGGAAGGCGCCCATCGTGTGCGCCGTGCTGGTGGGTACGTTGCTGAAGCCGAACCACGGGTTGTGCTTCTGCGCGTACTTGCCGCTCTTGCACGTGGTGGACCCCTCGGAAGGCAGCGATTCGTTGTAGCTGGCCCAACTCCTGCCCTTGGCCACCAGTTCGGAGGCGAGGTTGGGCTCGTCGCTGAAGCCCGGAGTGACGCAGCTGTCGTCGGTGACGCCCTGGGTGTCCCCGGAGAACAGGGCGTAGTAATTGGGCTGGCTGGGGTGCGTCTCGGCGTACGACGCGGTCAGGCTGGCCCCGCCCGCGGCGAGGGAATTGATGTAGGGGGCGCTGGAGCTGCCCATGACCTGCCCGTAGGCGTGGTTCTCGAAGACGACGACCACGACGTGGTCCGGGGTGGGCACTGCCGTTGCGGCGGTGGAGTCCGAGGCCCACAGGCCGAGGGAAGTGGCGGCGAGGCCGAAAGCCGCGGCCAGGGCGCCGAGGTTACGGCGGCGGGGGCCGCCTTCGAGGTGACGGCTTCGGGAACAACAACCCAGCGGAATGCGACGACCGGCAGCCGGGGGAGGCGTAGGAAGGCGCCCCGCGCGCGTATGTGCGTGCGCGAGGCGCGTGCGCCTCAGGCGGCGGGCAGGCCCAGCAGTTTGCGCGCCACGTGCTGGGGCGTCTCGTCGTGCTCACGGGCGAGTGCGATCACCGCCCGGCACGCGAGCTCGTTCACCCCGAAGCAGAGCGCTTCGGGGGAGACCCAGCGGGCCGCCTCGGCGCTTCTGTCGTGGTCGTCCTCGGCGCACGCCGCCACGTAGGAGGCTGCGGCCTCGAAGAGATTGGGCTGCCGCCCGGCGGGCGGCGGGGGCTCCGGCAGCTGCCAGGCCTCCTCGATGCGCTTGCGGAGCTTGTCGAACACCGATCGTCACCTGCCTCCGCGAGCCGTCCGGCCGTGGTCGTTCAAGTGTGCCCGCCACCCGTAGAGTTGAACCTCCGACGAACGAAGGGGCGACCGCCGAGTGAAGCGCTATGACCGGCTCAAGGAGATCCGGGGGATGGACCCCGAGCGGGACTTCTTCAAGATCTACCGGATGATGGCGACCCTGGAGTTCCCCTGGGACATCACGCGCGCCTTGGAGCTCGCCCTTTACAGGACCTATGCAGTGCCCGGCATCGGCCGTCTCCTGGCCGACACGGGCGAGTTCTGCGACCGCACGCAGAAGCGGTACGACGACACCGCCCTCCTGCTCGACGCCGTCGTGGAGCACGGGTTCGATAGCGAGAGCGGCCGGACGGCGATCCGCCGAATCAACCAGATGCACCGCAGCTATGACATCAGCAACGACGACATGCGCTACGTCCTGTGCACCTTCGTCGTCATCCCGGGAAGGTGGGTCGACGCGTACGGCTGGCGCCGCTTCTGCGGGCACGAGCGGCATGCGATCGCGGCGTACTACCGCACCCTCGGCGAGCACATGGGCATCCGGGATATCCCGGGGTCCTACACGGAGTTCGAGCGCTGCATGGACGACTACGAGGCCCGGCACTTCGGCTGGGACGAGGGCGGCCGGCGCGTGGCCGACGCCACGCTCGACCTGATGGCCTCCTGGTATCCGCGGCCGCTCGCCCCGCTCGTGCGCGGTGCGAGCCGGGCCCTGCTGGACGACTCCCTGCTGCGGACGTTCCGCTACGACCAGCCGCATCCCGCCACCCGCGCCCTGGTCCGGGGCGCCCTGCGGACGCGCGCCAAGGCCGTACGCCTCCTCCCGCCGCGCCGCACCCCGCACTTCGTGCGCCAGAACCCCGAGATCAAGGGCTATCCGAACGGCTACGCGGTCGCAGAGCTGGGCACGTTCCCGGCCGTCCGGCGGGGCGCGCGGCCGGGCGCCTGCCCGGTGCCGCACGGGCAGGCCGCCTCAGGCGCCGCGGAGTGAGCCGATCGTCTCGCGCAGCCAGGCCAGCTCCGCGCGGCTGGTGGCGCGGGCGATGGTGAGCACCCCACGCCGGAAGGGGTCCTCGATCTCCTCGGCGCACAGCGGCCGGTCGCCGGCGTAGAAGAAGCTGGCCGGCTTCTGGAGGAACGCGAGCCGCCGTTCCAGGACGGCGGCCTGACCCGCCGGCTCCCCCAGGTGACGCAGGAACGCGAGCACCGTGAACCAGCGGTTCTCGTCCGTGATGTCGTTGTCGGCCGGCTGCGCGAGCCGGTGTCTCAGCTCCGCGCGGCCGTGCGCCGTCAGGGAGAGGACGTGCCGCGGGGCGGCTCCGGACCCCGGCCGGGTCTCCCGGGCGAGCAGCCCCGCCGACTCCAGGCGCTTGATCGCCGGATACAGCGAGCCCTCCGCCACGGGCTTGACGTGCCCGGTGAGCGCAGCGATGCGCTTGCGCAGCTCGTAGCCGTGCAGCGAAGCGTCGTAGAGGAATCCGAGGATGGCGAGTTCAAGCATGGCGGTATTCAACCCGACGGCCGGTGTACATCGCTATGGCAGTACATCGAGATCGATGTATGGTGATGATCCAGTACGGAATCGCTGGAGGGGAGATTGGGCATGCGACAGGCGGAGTTCGGATCCACGGGGGCCTGTGTGCGATGGACCGAGGCTTCCGGAGGCGGCCCCGCGCGGGTCTACCTCCACGGCCTGGGATCGGCCTCGGCCGTCTACCACGCGCACATCGCCGCCGCCGCAGCGCTGTCCGACCGGCGCTCACTCTTTGTCGACCTGCCGGGACACGGCATCAGCGACCGTCCCCTGGACTTCGGTTACACGCTCGAGGAGCACGCCGACGCGGTGGCGGCCGCCCTGCACTCGGCCGGGGTCAAGGGGGCCGAGGTCGTGGGCCACAGCATGGGGGGATCGGTCGCCATCGTGCTGGCCGCGCGGCGGCCCGAGCTGGTCTCGCGACTGGTCCTCGCCGAGGCCAACCTCGACCCGGACCCGCCCCGGACGGCCGGCAGCAGTGGCATCGCCTCCTACACGGAGGAGGGGTTCGTCCACGGCGGGGGGTTCACCGACACCCTGCAGCGGGTGGGACCCCTGTGGCGCGCGACGATGCGGCTCGCCGACCCGACCGCCCTGCACCGCAGCGCGATCGGCCTGGTGCGCGGGACCCGGCCGACCATGCGTCGCATGCTGCTGGACATGACCATTCCGCGGACGTACCTGATGGGGGAGCTCAGCGGAGAGCTGCACGGGCGCGAGGAACTGGAGGCCTCCGGGGTGACCGTGGAGACCGTGCCCGGTGCCGGACACAACATGATGTTCGACAACCCCGCCGCTTTCGTCGAAGCGGTGGCCGCACGGTCTCTCCTGCCTTCCTGATCCTCTGCTTTTCGACCCTCCTGCAGTCTTGGCCGGCTTCCCGGCCTGCTGGTGTGGGTGACGTGTCAGCCGCGTGCCGCGGTGTGTCAGCCGTGGAGCACTGTGTCCGGCCCCGGCCCCGGCCGGTCCGTCCGGCTCGCGAGTGCCAGGAACCGGGTGTCCTCGTCCGTGTACGAGTCGAGGTGCCAGCCGCCGCGCGCCAGCAGGGGGCGCAGGTTGGGCTCGGCGCGCTCGTCGTCGGGCGTCACCTGACGTCCGTGACGGGCGGCGAGCGCGGCACGGCCGACGGGGTGGAAGAGCGCGAGCCGCCCGCCGGGCCGCACGACGCGGGCCAGCTCGCGCAGCCCGGCCACCAGGTCCGCCAAGTGCGAGATGAGGCCCGCCGCGAAGACGGCGTCGACCGAACCGTCCCGCAGGGGCAGCCTGGTGACGTCGGCCAGGAGCAGCCGCCCGTCGTGCTGCCGGCCCGCCCGCACGGCGGCGTCCAGCATCGCGGGCGTGAGGTCCGCGCCGAGCACGACGCCCCGCGGCCCGACCGCGGCGCGCAGGGCCGGAAGCGCCCGGCCGGTACCGCATCCCGCGTCCAGGACGACGTCGCCGCGGCCCAGCCCGAGATCGGCGACGGCGGCCTCGTAGGCGGGCCCGTCATCGGGGAAGCGGGCGTCCCAGTCGCCCGCCCGCTCGGTGAAGAACTCCTGTACGTGGGCGGGATCCCGCCACTGCTCCTTGGTCGTTTGCTGTGCCATGTCCCCATCATGTGCCAACTTGCGCACGGACCCGTGCCGACGGGCCGGGACGGGTTGCCGACGGCACGCCGGTGAGCAAGGCTGGCACGGCAGTTACGGGGAACAGCGGAACGGGGAGGCGGGACATGACAGTCGGCAAGGGGCTCGACTGGATGCTGGACGACCTGACCGAGCGCATCGAGCACATACGTCACGCACTGGTGCTCTCCAACGACGGGCTGGTGACGGGGGCCAGCACGAGCCTGCAGCGGGAGGACGCCGAGCACCTGGCCGCGGTCGCGTCGGGGCTGCACAGCCTCGCGAAGGGAACGGGCCGTCAGTTCCGGGCGGGCCGGGTGCGGCAGACGATGGTCGAGTTCGACGAAGGCGTGCTGTTCGTGACGGCGGCGGGCGACGGCAGCTGTCTGTGCGTACTCGGGGGAGCGGAGGCCGACATCGGCCAGATCGGCTACGAGATGACGCTGCTGGTCAACCGCGTCGGCGAGCACTTGGGCGTCGAGGCCAGGCAGTAGGGCGCGAGGGGGGCGGGACCGGGGCGAAGCGCGACGCGGAGTCCTCCGAGCGAGAGTTATCCACAGGGCGGGCGGCCTGTCGCACTCCATCGCTATCGTCGTCACTGTCAGTGATCGGGCAGTGATCGAGCGATGACGGGGGAGAGTTCCATGGCGGTGCAGGAATGCCGGGAGCGGAGCGCGACGGCCACGGTGGCGTGTGGGAGGGCTGCGCGGGAGCTGGGCCTCAGGCCACGCGAATTCGAGCTGGCCGTGCAGCTGGGCCACGTGCGGACGGTGTCCGCGCCCGGCGGCAGACCACGGGTCGCGCGGGAGGAGATCGAGCGGCATCGCTCCGGCGAGGGCTTCCCCGGATCGCTGCGCAACCGCCTGTGGGCGGTGGGCACGGCCGAGGCCGCCCAGCTGATGGGGGTGAGCCCCGCTCGCTTCGCACGCCTTGCCAAAGGGGGCTGCTTCGCCCCGGTGGCGTTCTACGTCAACCGGTACCGCGCGGTGGTCTGGCGCTATCTGGCCGCCGACCTCGTGGAGTTCGCCGACGCCAACCCCGAGCTCCTCACGGGACGCACGCCTGCCGCACTCCGCCTGGAGCTGGAGGGGCGTGACGACCAGCGGGCGCGGAGCTGGCGGGCCCGCCGGCTCGACCAGCTGACCGGACAGGCGGCGGACCCCTGGGAGCGGGCGGCGGCCGTCGCGGCTGTGCTCGCCTCCGACCAGCTGGCGGATGCCGTGCCCGATCCGTACGAGCGGGCGTACGTCAGCTCGCTGCGCCCGGACCTCGCCGGGATCCGCACGGACTCCGAGGCGGCGCGGGAAGTCATCGAGAGGGTGACGCTCGCCGCCGGCGCCGATGAGATCGGGCGCCACCGGGAGCGGCTCGCCCTGGCTTTGTCCGCCGCCCGGGCTGTCCGGTCGGCTCCCGGGCCCGTGGGGCATGCGCTCGCGCCTGTCGTGCAGGAGCCGGGCGGAGGTGCGGGGGGAGACGGGCCACCGGATCGTGTGCCGGAGCCGGAGCCGGAGCCGGAGCCGAAGGGGACGGAGCAGGTGATTCCTCCGCGGGCCGGGCAGGAGCCGGAGGAGGCTCCGGCCGGGCTGCGGGCCTGGCTGCGCCGGCTGCGGCGCGTGGCCTGATGCCCGGCCGGACCGGGCCCCGGGTGGTCAGCCCACCTTGCGGAAGAGTCCCTCCTGCATCACCGACACCAGCAGGCGCCCCTCGCGGTCGAAGATCTGACCGCGGGCCAGGCCCCGGGCGCCCGTTGCGATGGGCGACTCCTGCTGGTAGAGGAACCACTCGTCCGCCTGGAAGGGCCGGTGGAACCACATCGCGTGGTCCAGCGAGGCCATGTCGAAGCCGCGCGGCCCCCACAGGGGCTCCACCGGGATGCGCACGGCATCGAGGAGCGTCATGTCGCTCGCGTACGTGAGGGCGCAGGTGTGCACGAGCGGGTCGTCGCCCAGCGGCCCCAGCGCGCGCATCCACACCGCGCTGCGCGGCTCGGTGCCCGCCAGCTCCTGCGGGGTCCAGCGGAGCCGGTCCACGTAGCGGATGTCGAAGGCCAGTCGGCGCTCCATGTGGCGCAGGGCGCTGGGCAGCTCACCGAGGCGGTCGCGGATCTCGTCGGCGAGCCGGGGCAGTTCCTCGGGCGCCGGCACGTCCGGCATGGGCACCTGGTGTTCGAAGCCCGGCTCGGGTTCGTGGAAGGAGGCGGTGAGGTTGAAGATCGTGCGGCCCTGCTGGACGGCCACCACGCGCCGCGTGGTGAAGGAGCGGCCGTCGCGCACCCGCTCCACCTGGTACACGATCGGCACCCCGGGCCGCCCGGGGCGCAGGAAGTACGCGTGCAGCGAGTGGACCGGGCGGTCGCCGTCGGTGGTCCGCCCGGCCGCGACCAGTGCCTGCCCGGCCACCTGCCCGCCGAAGACGCGCTGCAGCGACTCGTCGGGACTGCGGCCCCGGAAGATGTTCAGGTCGATCCGCTCCAGGTCGAGCAGACCCACCAGACGGTCGGTCGGTGTGGTCATCGGGCCTCCTTCGCCGCCGGGGCCCGACGCGTGGGCCGTGCCTCGGAGGCTACAGCTGACCGACGTCCACGACGCGGACCACCGCGCGGCCCTCCTCGTCGGAGGCGGTGAGGTCCACCTCAGCGGTGATGCCCCAGTCGTGGTCCCCGCTGGGGTCCGCGAAGGTCTGGCGCACCCGCCACAGGCCGTCCTGCGGCTTCTCCTCGATCCGCAGCAGCTTCGGGCCGCGGGCGTCGGGCCCGGTGCCCAGGTCGTCGTACTCGTCCCAGTACGCGTCCATGGCCTCGGCCCAGCGGTCCTCGTCCCAGCCGGACTCGGCGTCCATCTCGCCGAGCTCGTCCACCTTGTCGAGGGCGGCCAGCTCGACCCTGCGGAAGAGGGCGTTGCGCACGAGGACCCGGAAGGCGCGGGCGTTCGCCGTGACCGGCTTGACCTGGTCGGCGCGGTCCTGCGCCTGCTCGGCCGTCTCCTCCTCGGGGTTGGCCAGCTGCTCCCACTCGTCCAGCAGGCTGGAGTCGACCTGGCGCACCATCTCCCCGAGCCAGGCGATCAGGTCCTCGAAGTCCTCCGACTTCAGGTCGTCGGGGACGGTGTGGTCCAGGGCCTTGTACGCACCGGCGAGGTAGCGCAGGACGATGCCCTCGGTCCGCGCCAGGTCGTAGTGGGAGGTGAACTCCGTGAAGGTCATGGCCCGCTCGTACATGTCGCGGATGACCGACTTCGGCGACAGCGGGTGGTCGCCGACCCACGGGTGGCTCTTGCGGTAGAGGTTGTAGGCGTGCGTCAGCAGCTCTTCCAGCGGCTTGGGGTAGGTGACGTCCATGAGCCGCTCCATGCGGTCCTCGTACTCGACGCCGTCCGCCTTCATCACGGCGACCGCCTCGCCGCGCGCCTTGTTCTGCTGCGCCGCGAGGATCTGCCGCGGGTCGTCCAGCGTCGACTCCACCACCGAGACCATGTCCAGGGCGTAGGAGGGCGACTCCGGGTCCAGCAGCTCGAAGGAGGCCAGCGCAAAGGTCGACAGCGGCTGGTTGAGCGCGAAGTCCGACTGCAGGTCCACGGTCAGGCGCACGATCCGGCCCTCGGCGTCGGGCTCGTCGAGCCGCTCGACCACGCCGCCGTCCAGCAGGGAGCGGTAGATCGCGATGGCGCGGCGGATGTGCCGCAGCTGGTTCCGGCGCGGCTCGTGGTTGTCCTCCAGCAGGCGGCGCATCGCCTCGAAGGCGTTGCCCGGGCGGGCGATGACCGCCAGCAGCATCGCGTGGGTGACCCGGAAGCGGGAGGTGAGCTGCTCCGGCTCGGAGGCGATGAGCTTCTCGAAGGTGTTCTCGTTCCAGTTGACGAAGCCCTCGGGAGCCTTCTTGCGGACGACCTTGCGCCGCTTCTTGGGGTCGTCACCGGCCTTGGCGAGGGCCTTCTCGTTCTCGACGACGTGGTCGGGAGCCTGGGCGACGACGAACCCGGCCGTGTCGAATCCGGCCCGCCCGGCCCGGCCCGCGATCTGGTGGAACTCCCGGGCCCGCAGCGTGCGCACCCGCTGGCCGTCGTACTTGGTCAGGGCGGTGAACAGCACGGTGCGGATCGGCACGTTGACGCCGACGCCGAGGGTGTCCGTGCCGCAGATGACCTTCAGCAGCCCCGCCTGGGCGAGCCGCTCCACGAGCCGGCGGTACTTGGGCAGCATGCCCGCGTGGTGCACGCCGATGCCGTGCCGCACGTAGCGCGAGAGGTTCCGGCCGAACTTGGTGGTGAAGCGGAAGTTGCCGATGAGCTTGGCGATCTCGTCCTTCTCCTCGCGCGAGCACATGTTGATGCTCATCAGCGCCTGTGCCCGCTCCACGGCCGCGGCCTGGGTGAAGTGCACGATGTAGACCGGGGACTGCTGCGTCTGCAGCAGCTCGGTGAGGGTGTCGGTCAGAGGCGTCGCGCGGTACTCGTAGGAGAGCGGCACGGGGCGGGTCGCCGAGCGGACGACGGCCGTGGGGCGGCCCGTGCGCCGGGTCAGGTCCTCCTCGAACCGGGACATATCGCCCAGAGTGGCCGACATCAGGATGAACTGCGCCTGGGGCAGCTCCAGCAGCGGGATCTGCCACGCCCAGCCGCGGTCCGGCTCCGCATAGAAGTGGAACTCGTCCATCACGACCTGGCCGATGTCGGCGTCCTTGCCGTCGCGCAGCGCGATGGAGGCGAGCACCTCGGCGGTGCAGCAGATGACGGGCGCGTCGGCGTTGACCGAGGCGTCGCCCGTGAGCATGCCGACGTTCTCCGTGCCGAAGATCTTGCACAGGTCGAAGAACTTCTCCGACACCAGCGCCTTGATGGGCGCGGTGTAGAAGGTCACCTGGTCGTTGGCGAGCGCGGTGAAGTGCGCTCCGGCCGCGACCAGGCTCTTGCCGGAACCCGTGGGCGTCGAAAGGATCACGTTCGCCCCGGAGACCACCTCGATCAGCGCCTCCTCCTGCGCGGGGTACAGCGAGATGCCCCGCTCCTCGGCCCAGGTCGAGAAGGCTTCGAAAAGGGCATCGGGGTCGGCATGGCTCGGCATCTGATCGATAAGGGTCACCCCTCCATACTGCCTGGCCCCGGACCGGATCAGGGAACCGGCCGGTCGAATGGTGATCATCCGGGCGCTACGCTGAGTCGCCGACCCCGCGTCAGAAAAGCCGGGGCCGGCCGGCACGAGGAGGGGAATCGACCATGATGGGACCGGCGCACTCGCTCTCGGGAGCGGCCGCCTGGCTGGGGGTGGGGGCCGCGGTGGCCGCCGCCGGTCATCCGATGCCGTGGCCGGTGCTCGTCGTCGGTGCCCTGATCTGCGCCGGAGCGGCCCTCGCCCCCGACCTCGACCACAAGTCGGCGACGATATCGCGGGCCTTCGGCCCGATATCGCGCGTGCTGTGCGGCGTCATCGACAAGCTCTCGCACTCGGTCTACAAGGCCACCCGCGGCCAGGGTGACCCCCGTCGCAACGGCGGTCACCGCACCCTCACCCACACCTGGCTCTGGGCCGTCCTGATAGGTGGCGGGGCCTCGGCGCTGGCCATGACCGGCGGCCGCTGGGCCGTGCTCGGCATCCTCTTCGTCCACCTGGTGCTCGCCGTCGAAGGTCTCCTGTGGCGCGCGGCCCGCACCTCCAGCGACGTCCTCGTCTGGCTCCTCGGCGCCACCAGCGCCTGGATACTGGCCGGCGTCCTGAACGAGCCGGGCAACGGAGCCGACTGGCTCTTCTCCGACCCCGGCCAGGAGTACCTGTGGCTGGGCCTGCCGATCGTCCTGGGCGCCCTGGTGCACGACATCGGCGACGCGCTCACCGTCTCCGGCTGCCCGATCCTGTGGCCCATACCCGTCGGCCGCAAGCGCTGGTATCCGGTCGGGCCGCCGAAGGCCATGCGCTTCCGGGCGGGCAGCTGGGTGGAGCTCAAGGTCCTCATGCCCGCGTTCCTGGTGCTCGGCGGCCTGGGCGGACTGGGCGCCCTGGAGTTCATCTGACCCCGGGGTGCCGGGGGCGTCGCTCCCGTGCCCACCGCGGCTACCGGTGCCAGGAGCGCCACAGGGCCGCGTACGTACCTTCCGCCGCCACCAGCTCGTCATGGCTGCCCAGCTCGGAGATCCGGCCGTCCTCCGCCACCGCGATGACATCCGCGTCATGGGCCGTGTGCAGCCGGTGCGCGATGGCCACCACGGTGCGTCCCTCCAGCACCGTCGCCAGCGAACGCTCCAGGTGCCGGGCGGCGCGCGGGTCCAGCAGGGAGGTCGCCTCGTCCAGCACCAGCGTGTGCGGATCCGCCAGGACGAGCCGGGCCAGTGCGATCTGCTGTGCCTGGGCCGGGGTGAGCGCGAGCCCGCCCGAGCCCACCTCCGTGTCCAGCTCGCCCTCGAGCGCACGCGCCCAGTCGGCGGCGTCCACCGCCGCCAGGGCCGACCACAGCTCGTCGTCCCCGGCCCCGGGCCGCGCCAGCAGCAGGTTGTCGCGCAGGGACCCGACAAAGACGTGGTGCTCCTGGTTGACCAGGGCCACGTGGCGGCGCACCCGTTCCGCCGGCATCCGTGCGAGCTCCGCGCCGCCCAGCGTCACCGCACCCGAGCGCGGTGCGTAGATCCCGGCCAGCAGCCGGCCCAGTGTCGACTTCCCCGCGCCCGACGGCCCCACCAGCGCCACCCGGCTCCCCGGCGGGACCGCCAGGGAGACGCCGTGCAGGACGTCGTTGCCCTCCAGGTAGCCGAACCGCACCTCGTCCGCCCGCACCTCCCGGCCCTCGGGCTCGCGGCCGTCGTCCGCGCCCTCCGCGCCGATCTCGCGGACCCCCACCAGCCGGGCGAGCGACACCTGCGCGATCTGGAGCTCGTCGTACCAACGCAGGATCAGGCCGACCGGCTCGACGAGCATCTGCGCGAACAGCGCGCCGGTCGTCAGCTGCCCCACGGAGACCCACCCCTGGAGCACGAAGACCCCGCCGATGATCAGCACCGAGCCGAAGACCAGTGAGTGGGTCACGTTGATCACGGGGAAGAGGACCGAGCGCAGCCACAGGGTGTACCGCTCCCACTGGGTCCAGGAAGCGATCCGGTGGTCGGAGAGCGCCACGCGGCGCTCGCCCAGCCGGTGCGCCTCGACGGTCCGCCCCGCGTCGACGGTCTCCGTGAGCGATGCCGCGACCGCCGCGTACCCCGCGGCCTCCGAACGGTAGGCGCCGGGCGCCCGGCGGAAGTACCAGCGGCAGCCGATGACGAGCACGGGCACCGCGACCAGCACGCACAGGGCGAGCGGCGGCGCGGTCACCGTCAGCGCCCCCAGCAGCAGCGCCGCCCACACGAAACCGATCGCCAGCTGGGGCACGGCCTCGCGCATGGCCTCGGCCAGCCGGTCGATGTCGGTGGTGATCCGCGACAGCAGGTCGCCGGTGCCGGCCCGTTCCAGGACGCCCGGCGGCAGTCCCACCGAACGCACCAGGAAGTCCTCGCGCAGGTCCGCCAGGATCTCCTCGCCGAGCATCGACCCGCGCAGCCGCACCATGTGCACGAACACCGTCTGCACGGCGAGCGCGACGGCGAACAGTGAGAGGGTGCGCCCCAGATGAACCTCTCGCGCACCCGCCGCCAGGTCCTCGACCATGCCGCCCAGCAGGTAGGGACCCACCATTGAGGCGGTCACGGCCACGGCGTTGACCACGACCAGCATGACGAACGCATTGCGGTGTCTGCGGAGCAGAGTGCGCACGTAGGCCCGGACGGTCGCGGGCCCCGCGACCGGGAGAGTGGTCGCCGACTCCGGTGCCGCGGGGTCGTACGCCGGTGGTGCCACGCCGATCATGCCGACTCCTCGATCTGTTCGCTCTCGCCGAGCTCGGTGAGCTCCGCGTCCAGTTCCCCCGCGGGCCGTACGACGGGGTCCGGCTCACGCGTGACCACCGCGCGGTACGCGGCGTCGTCACGCAGGAGGCCGCGGTGCGTTCCCACCGCCACCGCCCGGCCCTCCTGCACGAACACCACGCGGTCCGCCCGGTCGAGCAGCAGCGGGCTGGAGGAGAACACCACGGTCGTACGGTCCTGCCGCAGTGCCCGCAGCCCGTCGGCGATCCGGGCCTCGGTGTGCGAGTCCACCGCCGACGTGGGCTCGTCGAGCACCAGCACCTGCGGGTCGGTCACCAGCGACCGGGCCAGCGCCAGCCGTTGCCGCTGCCCTCCCGACAGCGAGCGCCCCCGCTCGGTGATGCGGGTCCGCATGGGGTCCCCGGAAGCGTCCGGGCAGGCCTGCGCGAGAGCGGTCAGCACGTCGTCGCACTGGGCCGCCGCCAGAGCGGCCTCGGCCGGTACGGCTCCGGAGGCGGGCACGTCCAGCAGCTCGGCGAGCGTCCCGGACAGCAGCACCGGGTCCTTGTCCTGAACGAGCACCGCGGTGCGGGCCGTCTCCAGCGGCAGGCCGTCCAGTGCGACGCCGCCGAGCAGCGCCGAGGGCGCGCCCTCGGCTCCCGCCGCGGCGTGCCCGCCCAGCCGGTCGGCCATCCGGCCGGCCGCGTCCGGGTCGCCGCACACCACCGCGGTCAGCCGGCCGGCCGGCGCCGACAAACCGCTCTCCGGGTCGTACAGGTCACCCGACGGCACCTCCCCGGGGCCTTCGCCCTCACCGGCCCGCGCGGTACGCCCCAGCGAGAGCACACGGGCCGCGCGGACCGCGGACGGCCGGGAGAAGGAATAGGCCATGGCGATCTCCTCGAACACCCTGAGCGGGAAGAGGAGGAACGTGACCAGGCCGTAGACGGTGACCAGTTCGCCGACACCCACCCGGCCGTCCTGCACCAGCCCGACCCCGTACCCGACCACCGCGATGAGCAGCAGGCCCGGCAGCAGCACTTGCACCGCCGCGATCAGTGCCCACATCCGGGCGCTGCGCACAGCTGCCCGGCGCACCTCCTGGGAGGCGCGCCGGTAGCGGTCCAGGAACAGCTCTTCACCGCCGATACCGCGCAGTACGCGCAGCCCCGCCACGGTGTCCGAGGCCAGTTCCGTGGCGTATCCCGCCTTGTCGCGCTGCTCGTCGGCCCGTTTCGTGGCGGGCGGCAGCAGGGGGAGCACGGCCAGGACGAGGGCGGGCACCGCCAGCGCGATGACCGCGCCCAGGGCAGGCTGGTAGACCACCAGAGCCACGCACACGGCGAGCGTCGTGAACAGCGCGGAGCCGAAGCGCGACAGTGCCTCCACGAACCAGCCGATTTTCTCGACGTCGCCCGTCGACACCGCGACGACTTCGCCGGCCGCGACCTGACGCGTCAGCGTGGCGCCCAACTCGGCCGTCTTGCGGGCCAGGAGCTGCTGCACGCGCGCCGCCGCCGTGATCCAGTTGGTGACGGCCGTGCGGTGCAGCATCGTGTCGCCCAGCGCCACGAGGCAGCCCAGCAGCACCATCAGGCCGCCCGCCAGGGCCAGCCGGGCGCCGGAGCGGTCGACCACGGCCTGGACGGCGATGCCGAGGGCGACCGGCAGCGCGGCCACGGCGGCCATGTGCACCACGCCCCACGCCGTGGCCTTGACCTGGCCGGCCAGTTGATTCCGCCCCAGCCAGAGCATTAATCGCGGCCCCGACCTGGTGTCGGGGCGGCCGGGATCGGTATACGGAAGGTCGCGGATCTGCATGTCATCCCAGGGGTGCGGGCGGGCCGGCAGGAGAAGTGAAAGGTTCGCGCCACTGGAGTGCCGCATTCAACCGGTTTTCGCACCCCGGCGCCGGATCAGGCCAACGGGGCTCTGGCGCACTGGAGTACGAACCGCTTCACTCCTGCCTCATGAGACGACTGTTGCTCGCGCTGTGCGCCGCGGCCACCGGTCTGGTGCTGGGCATGGGCCCGGCCGTGGCCGCGGGCCCGCCGACCGAGTTCGGCACCGACTGGCATGACCCGATCACCGCCGGGCCACCGGTGGCCACACCCGGCACCAAGGCCTGCACGGCCACCGTCGCCGACACGGAATTCCGCGACTACACGCCCTACAAGGGCACTTACGTGCCGCCCAAGGGCTGCGGCGACCGCTGGAACAAGGTCGTCCTGCGGCTCGACGGGGCCGTCGCCGGACGGCAGTACGACCGCCTGGGCTATCTGCAGGTCGGCGGGGTCGAGATCCTGCGGACCTCCACCCCTGAACCCTCCCCCGAGGGCATCACCTGGCACGTCGAGAAGGACGTCACCCGCTACGCGGCCACCTTCCGGGACAAGCAGCCCGTCGAGATGCTCATCGGCAACCTGGTGAACGAGACCTACACGGGCGTCATCAAGGTCAAGGCGACTCTGACCTTCTACGCCGCCGAAGGGCGTACCGGGGCGGCACATACGCCGGACAAGGTGCTCACCCTGGACGGTGCGCACACCACGGGTACGTCCTATGAGGGGCTGCTGACCACACCGCGCAACAGCGAGCGCATCGTCGCCGAGGTGTACGCGACCGGCTCGGGCGGCGGCTGCGAGGAGTTCTGGTACCTGACCGTGCCGGACGCGGCGCCGTACTCGTGCAAGGCCAAGGACGGCCCGTACCGCGAGGTCCAGGTCTCCGTGGACGGCAGGCTCGCCGGGATCGCCGCGCCCTTCCCCACCGTCTGGACGGGCGGCTGGTCCAACCCCTTCCTGTGGTACGTCATTCCCGGCCCGCGGGCCTTCGACGTCCGGCCGGTGGAATACGACCTGACGCCCTTCGCGGGGCAGCTCAACGACGGCAGGCCGCACCGGATCACGATCGCGGTCGCCGGTGTGCCGGAGGGACAGAGCGGCTGGAGCACGCCAACGAACATCCTCGTCTGGCAGGACGCCGAAGCGAAGCAGGTCACCGGGGCCCTCACCACGCACCGGGCGGGTGCGCCCGCGAACGCGGTCGCCTACGAAGCGGGCAAGGAGCACCAGCTGAAGGCCGACGGCGGGCACTCCCTGACGGTCGCCGGCTACGTGGACACCTCGCGCGGCAGGGTGACCACCACCGTCAGCCGCACGGTCGGCGCCGCGTCCACCCACAGCTGGACCGACGGCGAGTCGAAGGACGCCCTCCGGGCCCGCTGGACCGACGACGAGAACGTAACGGTGGCCGGCCACGGACCCGCCACGACGACCCGTGCGCACCGCGTTTACAGCATGGACGGTGCCATCACCATCGGCGCGGGCGACCGACTGCGGACCGTGATGACGATGGGCGACCGCTCCGACAGCGTCACCCTGCGTGCCGGCAAGCGGCTCGGATGGTCGCTGACGGACGACACCTATACGGGCGACGCGGCGTACAACCAGAACGTCCCGAGGGACCAGCGGCACGCCACCGGCGTCTCGCGTGAGCACTACCGCGTCCTCGGGCCGGGGACCTGCTACGACCGGACCCTGGCCACCGCCCAGGGAGAGCTGACGGAGGACAGGCGCTTCTGCTGATCCTTCCGGCGGAGGCGAGCCCGGGACACGCGGATCAGCAGGCGGGGCCCGGGCCCGCCATCAGCTCGTCCAGCAGGCTGCCGAGCTGATCGCGCTGCTGCGCCGACAGGGGGGCGAGGATGTCCTCCACCGCGGCGCGCCGGGCCTCCCTGAGCTTCCTCAGGATCCTGCGCCCCTCGTCGGTCAGCTCGATGCGGATGACCCGCCGGTTGGACGGATCCGGCACCCGGCGCACCGAACCGCCCGCCTCCAAGGCATCGACGAGCGTGGTCACGGCCCGCGGCACGACCTCCAGGCGCTGCGCCAGATCCGCCATCCGCGGCGGGTGGTCGTAGTGCGCGACGGTGCGCAGCAGCCGTGACTGGGCAGGGGTGATACCGACCGGGTCCAGATAACGCTTCTGGGCCCGGTGGAGCCTGCGGGTGAGCCGCAGCAACTGCTCGGCGAGCTGTCCGGACGTGTCGGGGGCGGTCATGATCAGAGGTTACCAGGACGGAATTCATTGTGAGCTTAGGTAACAGTGAGCTAAGCTCGGTGATCGGCCGTTCCGCCTCTGAAAAGCGACCGCCTCTGAAAACCAGGAGCCCATGCACCACGACGAAGAGAACCGGACCCCACCGCCCGCCGATCCGGAGCAGCCCGCCCAGGTGCGGCGCATCCTCCGGCTGTTTCGCCCCTACCGCGGCAGGCTCGCCCTCGTCGGCCTGCTCGTCGCGGCCTCCTCGCTGGTCTCCGTCGCCTCGCCGTTCATGCTGCGCGAGATCCTCGACACCGCGATCCCCCAGGGGCGCACCGGGCTGCTGAGTCTCCTCGCGCTCGGGATGATCGCCGCCGCCGTCGTCAACAGCGTCTTCGGCGTCGTGCAGACGCTGCTCTCCACGACCGTGGGCCAGCGCGTCATGCACGACCTGCGCGCCGCTGTGTACGACCGGCTCCAGCGCATGCCGCTCGCTTTCTTCACCCGCACCCGCACCGGCGAGGTGCAGTCCCGCATCGCCAATGACATCGGCGGCATGCAGGCCACCGTCACCTCGACGGCCACCTCGCTCGTCTCCAACCTCACCAGCGTCGTCGCCACCGTGGTCGCGATGCTCGCCCTCGACTGGCGGCTGACCGTCGTCTCGCTGCTCCTGCTGCCGGTGTTCGTGGCGATCAGCCGCCGCGTCGGCCGCGAGCGCAAGAAGATCACGTCGCAGCGGCAGAAGCAGATGGCGGCCATGGCGGCCATGGTCACCGAATCGCTCTCCGTCAGCGGCATCCTGCTCGGTCGTACGATGGGCCGGGCCGACTCGCTCACCCAGGCCTTCGCCAAGGAGTCCGAGCGGCTCGTCGGCCTCGAAGTGCGGGCGAGCATGGCCGGGCGCTGGCGGATGTCCACCATCGGCGTCGTCATGGCCGCGATGCCCGCCGTCATCTACTGGGCCGCGGGCGTCGCCATGCAGTCGGGCGGCCCGGGCATCTCCCTGGGTACGCTGGTGGCCTTCGTCTCTCTGCAGCAGGGCATGTTCCGGCCCGCCGTCGGCCTGTTGTCCACGGGCGTGCAGATGCAGACGTCCCTCGCGCTCTTCCAGCGGATCTTCGAATACCTCGACCTCCCGGTGGACATCGCCGAGCCGGAGAAGCCGGTGCGGCTGGAGAAGGTGCGCGGCGAAGTGCGCTTCGAGGAGGTCGTCTTCTCCTACGAGGCCCCGGGCCCGCGCGAGCCCTCGGCCCCGACGCTCCGCGGGATCGATCTGAGCGTGCCGGCCGGAGGGAGCCTCGCCGTCGTCGGACCGACCGGCTCCGGCAAGAGCACGCTCAGCTATCTCGTGCCCCGCCTCTACGACGTCACCGGCGGCCGCGTCCTGCTCGACGGGGTCGACGTCCGAGACCTGGACTTCGACACCCTGGCCCGGGCGGTCGGCATCGTCTCGCAGGAGACCTATCTCTTCCACGCCTCCGTCGCGGACAACCTCCGGTTCGCCAAGCCCGACGCGACGGACGAAGAGATCAGATCGGCGGCCCGCGCCGCACAGATCCACGACCACATCGCCGCCCTCCCCGACGGGTACGACACCGTCGTCGGCGAGCGGGGCTACCGCTTCTCCGGCGGGGAGAAGCAGCGCCTTGCCATCGCCCGTACGATCCTGCGCGACCCGCCCGTGCTGATCCTCGACGAGGCGACGAGCGCCCTGGACACGCGCACCGAGCACGCCGTCCAGGAAGCCATAGACGCCCTCTCCGCCGGGCGGACCACGATCACCATCGCGCACCGCCTCTCCACCGTCCGCAACGCGGACCGGATCGTCGTCCTCGACCGCGGGCGCGTCACCGAGCAGGGCACCCATGAGGAACTCCTCGCGGAGGACGGGCACTACGCCGCACTCGTGCGCAGGGACGCCGGTCGTGTGACGGCCGATGCCGTGGCCCGGTAGCCCGCGCCGGACCGGGCCGCTCGTACGGGTGTGCGGGAGCGTTGGCGCGGGGATCCAAGGGATCATGAAGCACACCGAGCCCCTGTCCACCGGCGGCGATACCGGCATCGGCAATGGCACCGGCGCGGATGGCGCCGGCCCCGGAACCGTGAGCGTTCCCGCGCCGCCGTCCCGTTCCTCCCTGCGCCAGCTCGCTGCGGCGTCCGTGGGCAACGCCGCTGAGTGGTACGACTGGTACGCCTATTCGTTCCTGGCGGTCTACTTCGCCGACCAGGTCTTCCCCAAGGGCTCCGGCAACTCCCTCGTGCCGCTGCTCTCGACCTTCGCCGTCTTCGCGGTCGGCTTCTTCATGCGCCCGGTCGGCGGCCTGCTCATGGGCGCGGTCGCCGACCGGCGCGGGCGGCGGGCCGCCCTGACGGTCACCATCCTGCTCATGGGCGCGGGCAGCCTGCTGCTCGCGCTGACCCCGACCTATGCCGCCACCGGCGTCCTCGCCCCGGTGATCCTCGTGATCGCCCGGCTGATCCAGGGGCTGTCGGTCGGAGGAGAGTTCGCCGCATCGACGACGTTCCTCGTGGAGTCCGCGGGCCCGGGCCGCAGAGGGCTGTTCTCCAGCTTCCAGTACGTGTCCACGACCATCGGCCAGCTCCTCGCCTCGGGCATCGCGGCCCTCCTCGCCCACCTCCTCACCGAGGGACAGATGGGCGACTGGGGCTGGCGCGTGCCGTTCCTCATCGGCGCGGTCATCAGCCTGGCCGGATTCTGGATCCGGCAGGGCGCGGAGGAGACGCACGACGTGCCGGGGAAGGACGCCGAGCGGCCGGCACTCTTCGAAGCCGTGCGACGGCACCCCCGCCAGTCCCTCCTGATCTGCGGCATCACCGCCGGCGGCACCCTCGCCTACTACACCTGGACCACCTACCTGCCGACCTACGCCCAGATGAACGCCGGATTCGACAAGGGCGACGCGCTCGCCGTCGGCACGATCTCGCTGGCCTTCTTCGCGGCGCTCCAGCCCCTCGGCGGACTGCTGTCCGACCGCGTCGGCCGCAAGCCGCTGCTCATCGGCTTCGCGGTGGGGTTCGCCGTCCTGGCCGTCCCCCTGCTGCACGCGATCGGCAGTTCCTTCGGCTCCCTGCTGCTCGTGCAGTGCGCCGGCATGGTACTGCTCACCGGTTACACCTCGATCGCGGCCGCCGTGAACGCCGAGGTGTTCCCCGCGCGCGTACGGGCTGCGGGGATCGGCTTTCCCTACTCGCTGACCGTGGCACTCTTCGGCGGCACCGCCCCCTACCTGGGCACCTGGTTCAAGGACTCGGGTCATCCGGGGGCATTCCCCTGGTACGTGGCGGGCCTCTGCCTGGTCTCCGCGTGCGTCTACGTGATCCTGCCGGAGACGGCGAAGCGCCCGCTCGACCGGGCCGTTCAGCCCGCCGCCGGTCGCTGATCCCCGCCCCGGCGCCCGGCCGCCGGCCCGGGCCCGGGGGCGTCTGCCGCGGCGGGCGCCTGCTCGGCGAACTCCGCACGGACGGCGTCCGTGTGTTCGCCCAGTGCCGGTACCGCTCGCATGGCCGCTTCCCGCCCGCGCACCTCCACCGGCGGGAGCAGCCCGCGCAGCGGACCGGCGGGGGAGCCGAACTCGCGCCACCGGTCGCGCGCCGCGAGCTGCGGATGGTCCGTGAACTCGGCGACCGTGCGCAGCCGGGCGTTCGCGATGCCCACTCCGTCGAGCAGGGCGGCCACGCCGTCCGCGGTGTGCGGGGCGAAGTGCTTCTCGATGACGGCGGTGAGGTCCTCGTCATGAGCCCGGCGCAGGGGGTTGTCCGCGAAGCGGGGATCGCGGATCAGCGCGGGCTGCCGGAGCACCCGTTCGCACAACGCCACCCATTCCCGGTTGTTCTGCACGCTCAGGAACACTTGCCCGCCATCGCCGCAGCGGTAGTGGCCGTAGGGGGAGATGGACGGGTGCCGTGCGCCGCTGCGGGTGAGCGGGGCGCCGCCGTAGGCTTCCGCGAAGTACGGCTGGCCCATCCACTCGGCGAGCGCGTCGAAGAGGGAGACCGACAGCGCCGTGCCCTCGCCGGTGCGTTCGCGCTCGTAGAGAGCGGTGAGGATGCCCGTGTAGGCGTACATGCCGCCTGCTATGTCGGCGACGGAGATGCCGGGGCGGGCGGGGGCACCGGCATCGCCGGTGAGCGAGACCAGTCCGGCCTCGCACTGCACGAGCAGGTCGTAGGCCTTCTTGTCGCGGTACGGGCCCTCCGCGCCGTACCCGGAGACGTCGCAGGTGATCAGGCGGGAGTGCCGGGCGCGCAGCGTCTCGCAGCCGAGCCCCAGCCGTCCGGAAGCGCCGGGGCCCAGGTTCTGGATGAAGACGTCGGCGCGGGCGAGGAGGCGGTCGAGCAGCGCGCGGTCGGCCTCGGTCCGGAGGTCGAGCGCGACGCTTTCCTTCCCGCGGTTGACCCAGACGAAATAGGCGGAGAGCCCCTTCGTCCTGCGGTCGTAGTCGCGGGCGAAGTCACCGCGCTCCGGACGTTCGATCTTGATCACGCGGGCGCCGAGGTCGGCGAGCTGACGGGTGGCGAAGGGTGCGGCCACGGCCTGTTCGAGAGCGACGACCGTGATGTCGTGCAGAGGCAGCATCAACTCGGCTCCTTCCGCCGGGCAGTTCATATGACCGGGGTTGTGGATGGCCCGACGCGCCGGGCACCGGTCCCGGCGTAGCGTCGTGGCCATGAACAGCAGCTCACAGCTCGCGTGGATCGCCCGTCACCAGGATCACCTCCAGGGTGCGCGGCCCGTGCACGCCCTCCACCCGCTCCAGCTCGATGTCGCTCGTCGCCGAGGGGCCCGAGATCCAGGTGAGGGGCCGGGCCGGGGCCAGCCGCCGGAGGGCCTGCGGCACGGAGCCGACCACTTGATCGTCGGCCCGCACCACACAGAGGTGGTGGTCCGGCACGAGGGTGATGCGCCGGGTGCCCTGGTCCGGGCCCGCGTCGAGCACGACGGTCCCGGTCTCGGCGATCGCCAGCGCACAGCCGGTCACCACGCTGTCGACTTCCTCCAGTTGTCCGGCCGTCAGGGCGGGGGAGTCGCGGACGAGCTCGACCGTGGCCGCGGCGAGCCAGCCGGCCGGAAGACCGGGCGGTACGACCACCCGGCGGGCGCCGTGCTCGCCGAGCAGGCGGGCGAGGAGCGCGGGCAGTCCGGGCGCTTCCGTGCGGTGGACGCGGGCGCGGTAGTCCTCCAGGTTCTCCGCCAGAAGGCCGAGGGTCGCGGAGCGGCTGCGCTCACCATGCTGCGCGGCGTAGTCGCGTGGCACCGGGTGGTCCTCCGGCTGCTCCGACGGGGGCACGTCGGCGAGGGCCCGGCGCACCCGGCCGAGGATCCGTTCCCTGCTCGTCCCGCTGCTCATGACGGCTCTTCTCCCCGGCCGGGGCCGCCGCGGGTGCGGGCCCACCAGTCGCGGAAGGACTCCGGCGGCACCTTCGGCACATCGCGCGTGTCCGACCAGGCGCGGCCCGGTCCGGGCAGCCGCCCGGGGTGCAGTCCGCGGGTGCGGGCCAGCAGCCGCTGGCCCCGGCGCAGCACGCCGGGGTGGTCGAAGGCCCAGCCCGCGGCCCGCATCAGGGTGCGCTCGGTGGCGTGCCGCTTCGCCGGCTTGATGACGGTGCGGGTGCCGCGGATCGTCACCGGGCCTCCTTCGACGACCCTCTCCCGCAGATGGACGAGGATTTCGGGGATGTCGATGGCCACCGGGCACGCTTCGAAGCAGGCCCCGCACAGGGAGGATGCGTACGGGAGCGATTCCTCCAAGGGCGAGGAGAGGCCCCGGAGCTGGGGGGTGAGGACGGCCCCGATGGGCCCCGGGTACGGTGATCCGTACGCATGGCCCCCCGCCCGCTCGTACACGGGGCAGACGTTCAGGCAGGCCGAGCAGCGGATGCAGCGCAGGGCCCGGCGGCCGGTCGCGTCCGCGAGGGTGTCGGTGCGGCCGTTGTCGAGCAGGACCAGGTGGAAGGCGCGGGGGCCGTCGCCGTCGGTGGTGCCCGTCCACATCGAGGTGTACGGGTTCATCCGCTCCGCCGTCGACGAGCGCGGCAGCAGCTGGAGGAAGACCTCCAGGTCCCTCCACGTCGGCACGACCTTCTCGATCCCGACCACCGAGATGAGGGTCTCCGGGAGGGTGAGGCACATCCGGCCGTTGCCCTCGGACTCCACGACAACCAGCGTTCCCGTCTCCGCCACGGCGAAGTTGGCCCCGGAGACGGCCACTTTGGCCCGCAGGAACTTCTCCCGCAGGTGCAGCCGCGCGGCCTCGGCCAGATCGGCGGGCCGGTCGGTCAGCCCCTCAGGAGCGGGGAGCCCCCAGTCGGCCATCCGCCGGCGGAAGATGTCGCGGATCTCGGCGCGGTTGCGGTGGATGGCGGGCACCAGGATGTGTGAGGGGAGGTCGTCGCCGAGCTGCACGATGAGTTCGGCGAGGTCGGTCTCGTACGCCCGGATACCGGCCGCCGCGAGGGCGCCGTTGAGCCCGATCTCCTGCGTGACCATGGACTTGACCTTGACCACCTCGCGTTCGCCGGTGGCCAGGACCAGACTGGTGACGATGCGGTTGGCCTCGGCGGCGTCGGCCGCCCAGTGCACGGTGCCGCCTGCCCGTGTCACCGACTCCTCCAGCTGGAGGAGGTAGTGGCCGAGGTGGCGCAGCGTGCGGTCCTTGATCGCGGCGCCGGCGGCTCGCAGCTGTGCCCAGTCGTCCAGTTCCGCGACGGCACGGTCGCGTTTGGCGCGGATGGTGCGGGTGGCGCGCCGGAGGTTGCCGCGCAGCCGGTGGTCGCGGGTCGAGGCGTCGGCGGCGCGCGGGAAGGAGGGCATTCCCAGGTAGGTGCCGGTCACCGGCCGGCCCTCCTGCCGGGAAGGTCGCCCGCCGGGTTCCCTTCGGCTCCGTCCGCCTTGGTGCCGGCCAGGATCTCGGCGATGTGCACGGGGGTGACCGGCGAACCCTCGCGGGCGAGGATTCCGCCGATGTGCATGAGGCAGGAGTTGTCGACGGCGCACAGGGCACGGGCTCCGGTGGAGGTGACGGCACGGGCCTTGTCGGAGCCCATGGCGGTGGAGACGGCGGGGTTCTTCACGGCGAAGGTGCCGCCGAAGCCGCAGCACTCCTCCGCCTCCGGCAGCTCGCGCAGCTCCAGGCCGTCCACGTGTTCCAGGAGCCGTCTCGGCCGGTCGCCGAGCCCGAGGACCCGCAGTCCGTGGCAGGTGGGGTGGTAGGTGACCGTGTGCGGGTAGTGGGCGCCGACGTCGGTCACTCCGAGGACGTCGACCAGGAATTCCGTGAGTTCGTACGTCCTGGCCGCCGCCTCGGTCACGGCGCCCGGGAGGGCTCCGGGGCGTCCCTCGGAGGCCGCCTTCGCCGCGATCCGGGGGTAGTTGTCGCGGACCATGGCCGCGCAGGAGCCGGAAGGGGTGACGATGTAGTCGTGGTCACGGAAGGCGGCCGCGTAGCGGCGCAGCAGCGGTTCGGTGCGGTGCCGGTAGCCGGTGTTGAAGAAGGGCTGGCCGCAGCAGCTTTGTCCGGTGGGGAAGTCGACCTGTACGCCGAGCCGTTCGAGGAGGGTGACGACGGCCCGGCCCGTCCGCGGGTAGAGCGTGTCGTTGACGCACGTCACGAACAGCCCCACGCGCATGGGCCCCTCCTCGCGTCGTGATCATCCGCAGGGCCTCATACTGCCGCAGGGACCCGCGGCTGTGAAGAACCGAGCAGGGCGCGGATCTCCCGTACGGCCGCGCGGCCCGCCCGGTTCGCGCCGATGGTGCTGGCGGACGGCCCGTAGCCGACGAGGTGGACGCGGGGGTCGCGCGCCGCGCGCGTTCCCTCCATGCGGATGCCGCCGCCGGATTCGCGCAGCTTCAGCGGGGCGAGGTGGTCGACGACGGCCCGGAAGCCCGTGGCCCAGAGGATGACGTCGGCGTCGACGGCGCTGCCGTCGGCCCACGCCACGCCGGTGGGGGTGACGTGGTCGAACATGGGCCGCGGGACCAGGACGCCGGCGGCCCGGGCCCGCTCCATGGCCTCGGTCATGGGCAGCCCGGTCACGGAGACGACGCTCTGCGGCGGCAGGCCCCGGCGCACCCGCTCCTCGACGCGGGCCACCGCGGCGCGCCCCCACTCCTGGTCGAAGGGGCCCTCGCGGAAGACCGGGGGCCTGCGCGTCACCCAGGTGGTCGTGGCCGCCACCTCGGAGATCTCCAGCAGGTGCTGCACGGCGGAGGTGCCGCCGCCGACCACGACGACGCGCTGCCCGGCGAACTCCTGCGGGCCGGGGTAGTGGGCCGTGTGCAGCTGGCGGCCGCGGAAGGTCTCCTGGCCGGGGTAGCGGGGCCAGAAGGGGCGGTCCCAGGTGCCGGTCGCGTTGATCAGGGCCCGGGCCGACCACAGGCCCTCCGAGCTCTCGACCGACAGTCGTCCGCCCTGCCCCGGCCGTACCGCGCGGACGTCGACCGGGCGGTGGACGCGCAGGTCGAAGGCGCGCTCGTAGTCGGCGAAGTAGTCGCCGATCACCGCGGAGGAGGGCCGTGAGCCGTCGGCGCCGGTCAGTTCCATGCCGGGCAGGGCGTGCATCCCGTGCACCTTGCCGTAGGTGAGCGACGGCCAGCGGAACTGCCAGGCTCCGCCCGGGCGCGGGGCGTGGTCCAGGACGACGAAGTCCCGGTCCGGCTCGTACCCCGCGCGCCGCAGGTGGTAGGCGGCGGACAGTCCCGCCTGCCCGGCGCCGATCACCACGACCTCGGTCTCCCGCACCCCAAGATTGTTCATGATTCTACTAACGCGGGAGGCGGGCCGTATCTTCCCGGTCTTGCCGGTCTTCCGGACCTTCCCCGGGGCCGTACGAAAATGGAGTCATGGCAGACACCCAAGGCACCTTCCGCACGCACGTCCTCGACATCGCCACCGGCTCCTCGGAGACGGTGTACGACCTCACCCACGACTGTGAGGCGTTCCTGCGCGACGCGGCCGCCGGCCGCGACGGGCTGCTCAACGTCTTCGTCCCGCACGCGACGTCGTGCGGCTTGCAACTGTCACGTCCCCCAGTGAACGCGATCAGAGGCCCCTAGACCTGGGGCCCTGATGGAGGGCCCACAGTGAGCACAGCAACGCTTGAGCGGGCGGCGACCCGCGAGAACCCTGGGACGTCCCACGTGGTCGGCGTGGACTTGACCCAGTTCCTGGACGATATTCAAGGGTGTGCACCGGAGGATCTAGCGGACATCTACGTCCGGCGATCCAAGCCGAAAGAAGACCTGGCGCTGTTGGTGAAACACGCCTGGGACATGGTGGAGGCGGCCCATCGCGAGGATCGGAAGATCCGGGCCGTTTGGTGGGAGCAGCGGAGTGCGTCCAAGTCCTACGTTCGGCGGGACGAGCTGGAAGCGGGCATGGCGGCCGTCCTGGAGGGGCACGCCAAGACGCTGTACGTGCGTAAGCTTGACCGCTTCGACCGGCGAGGTATGGGCACTGTGGGCTCCATGCTGGACGCACTGGATAAGCGGAAGGCGCGTCTCCGGGTTGTGAAGGAGGGGCTGGACTCCAGCGTTCCGGGTCAGCGAATCATCTTCGCGGTGTTGGCCGAGCGGGCCCGCGAAGAGGCGCAAGACATTGCATGGCGCACCCAGGAGGGCAAGGACACCCACAAGGCGCTGGGGGAGTGGCAAGGGGGAGTCGTCCCTTACGGTCTGGAGCGCGACCCGGACCAGAAGGGGTGCATTCGGCACCGGGCCGATGAGTATCCGATCGCGAGGGAGCGGCCGATCCGGACACCGTCCAGGTGGTCATGGCCGGGGATGCCCTGGTGGTGAGCGCCACGGTGACCACGGCCACCCCGCCCGGCCACGCGGCCACGACCAGCTTCATGGCCTCTCGGGCCGTTCCGGACACAGTGGCCACGGACAGCGTGGACATCATCCTAACCGTGGAGAACCCGACCACGGCCACCCCAACGGATCCGGCCACGGTCACGGTCACGGCCGTGCCCACCGAGACGCTCGACGCGGAGCCGGTCACGGTCACAGCGGAGTGACCGCCCCGACCACCGTGGAGACCGTGGCGGGGGACATCGTGGCCACGGCCGTGGAAGACACGGTTGGAGAGCTGACTGTCAGCGGGTATTGCCATGCTGCATGCAGGAGCAGGCCGCTACTGGCTGCTCGGCGAGCGAGACCCAATGAAGCTGGCTAGTTCGGCTGTGTCCTGGACCCCGCGAGCGTTAGGGCCATAGTCCCTAAGCCTGTCCAAAGGGTGGGTGGCCTCGCAGCCGCCGTTGCGATGACAGCCGTGATCGAAGACTGCCGCTCGCCACTTGACCTGCTGAGGCAGCCCCTCGATGCGCCAACGAACCCGCCACTGACCACTCTTGTCCACTGTCGCCGAGGGCGACACGAGCCAGTGTCCTCGGATCGGGGGCGCAGACGGTATCGGAGTAGGGTGCGGTGATTCGCTGAACTTCGTTGGTGAGATCACTCTAGGAACATCAGGGTTCGGGTTTTCGACCATCACGTACACGCCCCAGTGCCTCGGGAGGCCGGACACTCGCCCGATGAACTCGAATTCTCTGGCGGGTGGGGTAGCCGATTTCTCGCTCATCGAAGTGATAGTTAATGAAAACAGCGAGGTACTCTCAAGCCCTGCCGGTGACGCACTACTCTCTGGCTTTTTGCTTCACTCTCATTGGGTGAGCTGATCAGAGCGCCGATGATGGTGGCAATCAGGGTTAAAACGGCTGTGATAATTGCTCCGACGAGCGCTTGCCATGGGCGCAGACGTTGAAGACGTGACCTAATATCGACCATGTCGCCCCCCGGTTCGCGAACTCCAACCAAGGGTGCCGCTAGAGTGCGTGCCACCCAAGCTGTTCCACGGAACCTTCACGCCCTGCGGCTGACCTGAGTGCAAACGTGCTGGTAGACACTGCGGCGGGAGGCGTGCGCAACGGAATGTCTCCCTCCTCGTCGGTGGAGGTGGGAGGCGATGATGTGATTCGACATGCTTCAGCGGGTCGGCCTACAGGATGAAGAAGATCCATCCCAAGCCAGCCAGGATGAGCAGCATCCAAATCGTGAGCACAACTGTCGGCCACCGAGGAGTGGGCTCGTAGTGCGGATCCCACCCCCCCCATTCGAGTGGTGCGACGCTGGATAGCTCGGTGGTGGCGGTGTTGGTGCTGGTGGAGTGTTGTACTGGAATCCGAGCCCTGGGCCAACAGATCCATCCGGACGCATCCCATAGCCGCCCGATCACCAGTTCGACATGGCTCCCCTTCCCCCGTTACTAATTGGACGTGAGAAGGGGAGCAATGGTTCCCGGGCTGACCGTCAGGCGGTCAGGAGCTTCAAGTCCCGGCGGTCAGTCCGGGCGGACACGCTCCGCCGGCTCAAACTCAGCCGAGGAAGGAGAGACGTACCCTCCGGTCCGGGTTGTCGACATTCGTGTCCACCAGGACAACTGACTGCCAGGTCCCCAACTCCAGTGTTCCCCCGATCACCGGAAGCGTGGCGTGCGGAGGGACCAGCGCGGGGAGGACATGGTCCCGACCGTGACCGGGCGTACCGTGCCGGTGCCGCCAGCGGTCATCAGCCGGAAGGAGATCATGGAGGGCGGCCAGCAGGTCGTCATCACTGCCTGAGCCAGTCTCGATTACGGCGAGGCCCGCAGTTGCGTGCGGGGTGAAAACATTGAGGAGCCCGTCCCGCCCACCGGCCACATCTCGAAGGAACTGCACGCACTCCTCCGTGAGGTCGTACACCGTCTCTGTGGACCCGGTGGCGATGTCGAGCATGCGGGTTGCGAACGTGTTGGTCATACCCCACCCCCTATCACGTGGCCTTGGCCCTCAGCGAGAACCAAGGCCACTGGAGTTAGGCGGCCAAGAGTTGCAAGTCCCGCCGACCGGTCCGGGCGGACACGCCCACTAGGCGGCCGTACGTCGTGCCGTTGACTTCCTGGCCGTCCGCCTTCAGCTTGGCCACGGCCGCTCGGATCGCGGTCGCCGGCTCCTGGACGTCCGGGGTGAAATCCGCGGCGGCCTCCGGCTCCTCCACGCTGGCCTCCTGGGTGGGAAGGCCCACGGCCCACTTGGCCAGCTCCCCGGCCATTGCTCGGGTCTCCGGCATTGCCCGGGTGACCATGTGCAGCACGTGAGCCACCACGACCTGCTGGCCGCCCTGCACGACCTGCTGCCGGCGGACGACCGCTGGCGCCACCGCCATGGCAGCCGCGGCCACGGGCGCGACCACGTGCTGCCTGCCCTCGTGCCTCCGCACGCGACCCTTCCGGTCATCGGCGGGCGGCTGGAGCTGGGCACCTGGCAGTCGGTGTGCCTGGTCGACACCAACAGGGACAACCCTGACCGCCAGGTGCGGCTGACGTTCCTCGGCTGAGCGCCCGGCCGTGCCCGGCCCAGCCCGGCCGTGCCCGGCCGCGTGCGCTCCGCCCGGGGGTCAGTCCTGCTGGGCCGATTCGGGCAGCTGCCGGAGCTTGACGCTGGTCTTGGTCCGGTAGGCCCAGTCCAGCATCTTCACGGCGTCCGGGTAACGGTTGGCGCCGTCGTTGAGGATGACGCCCACCACCGTGCGGCCGCCGCGCTCGGCGGCGAAGACCAGGCAGGCGCCGGCCGCCGTGCCGGTGCCGGTCTTGATGCCGATCGCGCCCTTGTACGAGCCGAGCAGCTTGTTGGTGTTGTCCCAGTAGTACGTGCGGTTGACGTTCGACGCCTTCTGGCGGGTCGCCGTCGTGCTGACGACCGTCTTGAACGTGCCGTTGCCCAGCGCGTGCCGGGCCAGCTGCGCCGAATCGCGCGGCGTCGTGTAGTTGTTCCCGGCCCTCGATATGCCGTCGAAGGAGTCGTACTTGGTGTTCTTCATGCCGAGGTCGGCGGCCTTCTTGTTCATCTTGGCGATGAACGACTTCGTCCGCGCGGCCTCGGTGCTGCCGCTGCCGAAGGTGTCGGCGAGCGCGTAGGCGGCGTCACAGCCCGACGGCAGCATGAGGCCGTACAGCAGCTGACGTACGGTCATCTTGTCGCCGGTGCGCAGATCCGCCGTGCTGGCGCCGTTGCGCGCGACGTAGTCGCGGTACGACTGCTTGATGGTGACCTTCTTGTCGAGGTCCGCGCCCTTGGTGTCCAGGACGGTCACCGCGGTCATGACCTTGGTGGTGCTGGCCATCTGCCGCTTGGTGTCGGCGTCCTTGCCCCACAGCTGGCGGTTGCGGTTGCCGTCGAGCAGGAACGCGCCCTTCGCGCTGACCGACGGGCCGCTCGCGGCCTCCGCGCCCGCAACCGGGAGGACGACGGCGATCGCCGCGGTCGATGCGACCGCGGCCGCGCCCCAGCGGCGGACCGGTCTTCCGGATCGCTCCATATGTGCCTCTGATTCTCGTGTGTCGAGATGAGCGAGTCGTCTCGCTTGTACTGCTGAGCGAGCCGATAATCGCACCGGTTTCCCGACGGGGAGAACCTGGGGGCGCGTCAGTTGTCCTGCTCCGGTGGGCGGTCCGGCTCACGCACCGCGCCGGGCGGCCCGGCCCACCGCGTCCACCAGGGGAAGGACCCGGTACGGGACCCGTTCGCGCAGCACCATCTCCGTACGCGTGCGCACGACTCCCGGCGTCTGCACCAGCACCTGGATCACGTCCTCCAGGTGCCCCGCGTCCCGCGCGACCACCCGGGCCATCAGGTCGCCCCCGCCGGTGATCGAGAACGCCTCGATGATCTCCGGGACGTCCGCGAGCGCCTCCGCGACCGTGTCGAGGTGCCCCTGGGTGACCTCGATGTGCACGAACGCCAGCACGGGATGGCCCAGAGCCGCCGCCGACAGGCGCGGTCCCGTACCCGTGATCACGCCCTCGCGCTCCAGCCGGTCCAGCCGGGCCTGCAGCGTGCCGCGGGCGACGCCCAGCACACGCGCGTACTCGCGCACGCTCGTGCGGGGCTGCTCCAGGAGCAGCCGGAGGATCTTCGCGTCCAGTGCGTCGACAGCCATGGGCCGGCGCCCTCCTCGTGGTCGGCGTCTCCGGCCGGAAACTGTACCAATGGCCCTGCGGCAGGGCCTGCTACCGAGCCATTGGAGGGAAACGGCCCGTCGCGAGCAGGCGGCGGCTCGGTCCGGTGCCGGTGACCCGGCCCGCTTCGAGGACGTGGACGGTCTCGGTGCAGGACGCGACGAGGCGCAGCTCGTGGCTGACCACGACCAGTGTCAGCCGGCGCTCGGCCCGGAGGCGGGTGAGGAGGTCCATGACGGCGGCGGCGGTGCCGGGGTCGAGGGCGGACGTGATCTCGTCGCACAGCAGCACGTCCGGCCCGGGGGCCAGGGCACGGGCGATGGAGACGCGCTGACGCTGCCCGCCCGAGAGCTCGCGGGGGTAGCGGCCGGCGAAGTCGGCCGGCAGACCGACGTCGTGGAGCAGCCCGGCCACGCGTTCGGGGATGTCCGCCTTCGCCGCGGTCTTGTGGAGGCGGAAGGGGCGGGCCAGCGTGGCGCCCACGGTGCGGGCCGGGTTGAGGGCGCCGAGGGGGTTCTGGGGGATCAGCTGGATGCGGCGCTGCTGTGCGCGGTCTCGCCTGCGCGCCCCGGCGGGCAAGGGCAGGCCGTCGAGGGTGAGGACGCCGGCGTCCGGTCGCTGCAGCCCGGCGAGCACGCGCAGCAAGGTGGTCTTGCCGGAACCCGAGGGGCCGATGATCCCGGTGGAGCTGCCGGGCGCCGCGGAGAACCCGGCCGCGTCCAGGGCGAGGTGCGGGCGCCCCTGCCGCGTGAAGGTCACGGTGACGTCCCGGGCGGCCAGCCGGGGGCGGCTCGCGCCGTCAGGGGGAGGCGGCGCGCCGACGGGCACCTCCTTGGCCGCCCTCGCGTGTGCGTCTGCGGCTCCGCGCGCATACGTCTGGCGCGGCGCAACCGCGGCCGGACCCGTCCTCGCCATGCCCGAGAGCACCGCTGCCGGGCCGAGGTCGACGACGTCGTCGGCGCAGCGGTCGACGAGTGCGGGGTCGTGGCAGGCGAGGGCGACGGCGATGCGGCGGGTGACGGCGAGCCGGTGCAGGAGGTCGGAGATCTCGTCGCGCAAGGCGGCGTCCAGTCCCGCGGTGGGTTCGTCCAGCAGGAGGACGTCGGGGCGGCGGGCGAGCGCCCGGGCCAGCGCCACCCTGCGCTGCTGCCCGCCGGAGAGGGCTCCCGGGCGGCGGTCGGGCAGCCCGTCGCCGACGGGCAGGCGGCACTCGGCGAGCAGGTCCCGTACGGCGCGTGGAGAGGGGTCCGCGGCGGTCTCGGCCACGAGCCGGCGGACCCGCATGCGGGGGTCGAGGGCGGAGCCGGGGTCCTGGCCCACATAGGCGACGCGGTGGCGGCGCAGGTGCCTGAGCCGGTCGGCGGAGAGGGCGAGGACGTCGTGGCCGAGGACCTCGACCGTTCCGGACGCGACGTGGGCGCCGCCCGGCAGGTCGCCGACGACGGCACGCAGCAGAGTGGACTTTCCGGAACCGGAGGGGCCGGTGAGGGCGGTGATGCGGCCGCGCCGGAGGGAGAGGCCGGTCTTGGCGAGGAGAATGGGACCGCCGGGTATGCCTATCTCCAGATCGGTGACACTCACTGCGGTGGGACTGTCGGTCGTCATGGCCGGACGGCTCCCTCTGAAAGACGGGGGCGGGGGACGAAGACGGGGACGAAGGCTGGCCCGCGGGCGGGGGCAGGGGAGAAGGCGGATAGGGACGTCGGCGGCGGGCCGTCCCGGCCTCCCGCCGTCGTCACGCCCCCACCCCCGTACGCCGCCCTGCGGCTCCCGCGGAGCCCGCAGGCGGCGTGAGGGCCTCCGCGGCGAGGTTGACGCTCACGGCCAGGAGGCCGATGGCGATGCTGGGGGCGACGACGGCCCAGGGGTTGAGGAGGGCGCCGGGGGCGTTCTCACGGATCATCAGTGCCCAGTCGGCGGCCGGTGGCTGGGGCCCGAGCTGCAGGAAGCCGGCCATGGAGATGACGTAGACGGCGGCGACGAAGCGCAGGCCGAACAGGGCGAGGACGGTGGACCGCAGGTTGGGCAGGATCTCGCGCAGGGCGAGGTGCCACAGTCGTTCGCCGCTCGCGTGGGCGGCCTCGACGAAGCCCGACGCGGCGACGGGCGCGGCCGCGCTCGCCACCACGCGCACCGCGTACGGCACGCCGAGCGCGGTGGCGGCGGCCATGACGGCCAGGCGCCCGCCGCCGGGCCAGGCCAGGGCGAGGAGCATCATGCCCAGTACGGGCGGCAGCAGGATGGCGACGTCGGCGCTGCGCTCCACGAGCCGGCCCAGGGCCGGGGTGAGCACGGCGAAGCAGCCCAGCACGGCGGCCAGGGCGGTGACGAGCAGGGCGACGGCGAGCGCGCTGCCGATGAGGGCGCTGCCGCCGTGCAGCATCCGGCTCAGCACGTCCCGGCCGAGCTGGTCGCCGCCCAGGAGCGCGTCCCGGCCGGGCGGGGCGTAGGGGGCGGTGACGGGGGAGGCCACCGTCCGCGGGGCGAGGAGGGGCCCGGTCAGGGCGAGCAGGGTGAGCAGGAGGCCGGGCGCCACGGCGAGCAGCACGCGGACCGGCGGGCGGCGGGAGCGGTACGGGGCGAGGGCGGCAGAGCTCATGAACGGTCTCCCGGGGCGCGGTCTCGCAGGACGCGGTCACCTGGGGTGCGGTCCTCCAGGGCACAGCCTCCCGGGGCGCGCCCTCGGAGGATGCGGCCTCGCAGGACGCGGCTTCCCAGGGCACGACCCAAACCACTGCCTCCCAGGGCACGGCTCCGCAAGGCAAGGCCTCCCCAACCACGATCCCCCAGGGCACGACCACGATCCCCCAGGGCACGACCGCGACCCCCCAGGGCACGACCACGACCCCCCAGCGTCCGGCCCCGGACGAGGTCGGCGCACAGCAGGACGAGGCTGATGACGGCTCCGGTGCAGGCCACCACTCCCGCGATGACGGGGGTGTCGCGGTCGGCGACGGCGCCGGACAGGACGGTGCCGAGGCCGGGGTAGTTGAAGAGGGTCTCGACGACCACCGCCCCGCCCAGCAGCATGCCGGTGGACGTGGCGGCCCCGGTGGCGACGGCGGGCCAGGCGCCGGGCAGGGCGTGGCGCAGCAGCACGCGGCGCGGCGAGAGGCCGTCGAGCCGGGCGGCCGCCACGTGCGGTGCCTCCGCCTGGTCGGCCAGTGCTCCGCGGACGATCCGGGCGTTCCAGCCGATCTGCGGGACGGCGAGGGCAAGGACCGGCATGACGAGCATGGTCCAGGAGGCGGGCGAGCCGTCGGGGGCGGTGAGCGTGACGGCGGGCAGCCAGCCGGTCCACAGGGACAGGACGAGCAACAGGCCGACGGAGACGACGAATTCCGGCAGGGCCAGGGCGATGCCCGTGGTGAGGCCGATGATCCGGTCGGCCGTGCCGCCGGGGTGCAGGGCCGCCCGGCAGCCCAGGGCGAGCGCTGCGGCGAGGGTGACGGCGAAGGCGGTGGCGCCGAGCAGGAGCGTGTTGGGAAAGGGGGCGGCGAGGAGGCCGGCGACGGGTTCGCCCCGCGCGGAGGTGCCGAGGTCGCCGGTGGGCAGTGCGGTCATCCAGTCGCCGAACCGCTCCCACACCGGCCGGTCCAGGCCCAGCAGGTGCCTGCGCGCCGCGGTGCCGGCGGCGCTCTCGCCGCGTTCGGCCGTGGTCGAGGCCGCGTCGCCGGGCAGCAGCTCGATCGCGGCGAAGACGACGGCGAGCAGCACGCCCAGCATCAGGGCCCGTTCGGCGAGCGCCGCGCAGGCGCGGAGGGCGGCCGTCGCGGCGCGGTGCAGGGCCGGGGCCGCCGTACCGACGGCGGCCCCGGCCCGCTCTGCGGTTGCCCGGCTCAACGTGCCAGCCAGACGTGCTCCAGCTGCACCCGCCCGTAGCCGGGCAGCTCGGGCAGGTTGCGCACCTTGGGCCCGGCCAGGTCGATGCCGTCGGCCATGCCCCAGAGCAGGTAGCCGGACTTCTCGTGCTCGATCCGCTGGAGTTCGTGCAGGGCGGCGGCGCGGGCCTTCTTGTCGGGGGTGCTCGTGACCTTGCGGTACGCGGCGTCGAACTGCGGGTCCGACCAGCCCGCCTCGCCCTGCCCGGCGCCGGTGACCATCGTCTTGGAGGCGAAGAACACCACGGAGTCGTTGGTGCCCCAGTAAGTGGTGTAGAGCTGTCCCTTGAGCCAGGTCTTGTCGTAGAAGGCGCCCGACTCCTGCTTGACGACCTTGATCCGGACGCCCGCCTCGCGGGCCTGCTCGGCGAAGAGCGTCGCGGACTCGGCGAGTCCGGGGACGTCCTCGGTGGTGACGAGCTCGTAGGTCCTGGAGAGGTCGAAGCCCGCTTCCGCGAGCAGCTTCCCGGCCTTCGCCAGGTCGCGTTTGCGCTGCGGGATGTCCTTGGCGTAGGCGGGGTCGCCGGTGCCCAGGATGTCGTTGGCGACGGTGCCGTAGCCCGAGAGGACCTGCTTGACCATGGTCTCGCGGTCGACTGCGAGCTTCATGGCCTCGCGGACCCTGACGTCGGCGAAGGGCCCGTCGGCGGCGCGCATGACGACGGGCATCGCCATGTCGTTGGGGCGGCGCACGAGCTGGATGTCCTTGCGCGAGGCGGCGCTGCGGGCCGCGACCGCGCCGACGTTGGAGGCGAGGTCGATCTGACCGCCCAGCAGGGCGTTGGCCATGGCCTGGGGGCTTTCGAACATGGTCACTTCGACGGCATCGAGGTGGACCGGCCCGCCGTGCCACTTGTCGTTGCGCAGGAGGCGGGCGTTGCCGCTGCGGAACCAGTCGAGCTTGAACGGGCCCGTGCCCGGTGCCCCGGCGATCGCCTTGTCGGCTGTGTCCTTCTTCAGGACGAACGTCGACAGGCGGGTGAGCAGGGGCAGTTCGGCGTTGGGCTGGTCGGAGACGAGGACGACGGTGTCCTTGCCGCCGACGGTGATGTTCTCCGCCTTGATGCCGGGCAGCCGGGCCGCTCCGGCGGGGGTGTTGCGCAGTCTGCGCAGCGACCAGACGACGTCGTCGGCGGTGACGGGGGAGCCGTCGTGGAAGGCGGCACCCTCGGCGAGGGTGAAGCGCCAGGTCTTCAGGTCGTCCGACGGTGTCCACCGAGAGGCGAGGCGTCCGACCGTGTTGTCCTTGAGGCCGGGCGCGGTGAGGGTGTCGTAGACGAGCGCGATGATCAGGTAGTCGCTTTCGTTGGCCTGGGTTCCGTGCGGGTCGCGAGTGGTGGCGGAGGCGCGCCCGAGCGCGCCTATGCGGAGCGTGCCGCCCCTCCGGGGGGTGCCGGCGGAGTCCGCCGGCGAGGAGGCGGGATCGTTCTTGCCGCCTCCGCAGGCGGAGAGCAGCGCGGCCGCGCCGATGCTTCCGCCGGCCCACAGCGCCTGGCGCCTTGTCCAGTTCACGTCGTCCCCGTTCCGCTGCAGTTGCTGGTTCTTAGGTTTGCCTACCCTCATTTGGACGGTGATCGCAATGTTGCGTGGACGGTGAAGCGAAAGGTGAAGCAATGTCAACCTCCGCTTCCGATAGGGGAGTTGGGCGGAAACCGGGAGGAGTGGGACTACTCTTAGGTAAGGTTTGCCTAACCTAAGTTCGGTGGTACGTTTCTCGGCGTCCGCTGCCGACAACAGCCGGATTTCCGCCACATGTTGCCGCCCCCCACAGGCAGCCGTCCGCGCACCGCCATGCCCTGCGGCCGCTTCCCGGGCATGCCCGGAAACTCTCCTCCGCCCCTGCACACGGAACGGATGACCTTGCCATGAGCACGGGAGCCCCACCCGTACGCCCCCTCGACGCCGCCTCCGCCGCCGAGCTCCACCGCACCGCCGGAGAGATCCTCGCCGCCTTCGGCACCTCGGCCGCCTCCCCCGGACTCCTCGGAAGGGTCGCCGAGTCGGCCGCGGCCCTCGCCCCGGCGATCCGCGAGCACCTGCGCCCCGTCGACACCGACGACGGCCTGTTCGTCCTGCGCGGCCTGACCGTCGACGACGCCCGCATCGGCCCCACCCCCGCGAGCTGGGCCGAAGCCGGGGACAGTGCGGCGGCGCACGACATCGTGATGCTGCTGATCGCCACCGCCATGGGCAACCCCATAGCCTGGAAGGGCCAGCAGGGCGGGCGGTTCGTGCACAACATCGTCCCCGCCGCCGGCCAGGAGCAGGCGCAGACCGGCGCCGGCAGCGACGTCCTCCTCAGCCCGCACACCGAGGACGCCTTCCACCCCGGCCGCGCCCACCTGCTGATGCTCGGCTGCATGCGCAACCACGACCGCGTCGCCACCACCGCCGCGAGCATCCGCAAGGTGCGTCTGGAGGACGCCGACATCGCGGCGCTCTCGCGCCCCGAACTGCCGATCTTCCCCGACGACGCCTACTTCGAAGCGCAGGGCTTCGTGGGAGAGCCGCCGGACGTGCCCACCCTGTGGAACGCAGGGGGCGGCCTCACCCTCCGCTTCGACCCCGCCTACACCCCGCTGGAGAAGGCCGGCCCGGCCTTCCGGGCCGCGTACGAGCGACTGCAGGCCGAACTCGCCCGGGTCTCGGTGGCGGTGAGCCTGAGCCCCGGCGAGGTCCTCGTCGTCGACAACGACCTCGTCGTGCACGGCCGCGTCCCCTTCAAGGCCCGCTACGACGGCACCGACCGCTGGCTCAAGCGCGCGTCGGTACGCGTCCCCGGGCGCGACACGCGCTCCCCGGCCGAGGCCGCCGAGCACGGCTACGGCCAGGCCGTCACCGAGGCGTACGCCGCCTGACCGCGGCGCGAGGCGTACGCCGCCCGACCGCCGGCCGCCGACCGCAGGCGTACGCGCGCGCCCCGTCGCCGCCCGAAGACGACCGCCGCCCGACCACCCATCACCAGTGGACGAGGAGCGAGACATGACCCGTAACGCCCCAGACCCCAACGCCGCGGACCCCTGCATATCCGGCCCGCCCGCCCCCGCCGACGACACGACCCTGCGCCTGCTGTCCGCGGGCGACCTCGCGGGCATCGACATCGGCCTCGCCGACGTCGTCGGCACGGTCGAGGGCGCCTACCGCACCCTGGCCGCCGGCCTCTCGGACAACCCGCGCAAGCTCACCGTCAAGCCCGCCGACGGGCACTCGGTCTCGTACGCCATGCTCGGCCGCGACGGCTCCCGCGATGTCGTCGCCGTCAAGACCTCGTACAAGCACGGCCTGGACCGGGGACGTCAGGAGCAGCACTACTACACCACCCTCACCCTCTACGACGACCGCACCGGCCTGCCCGTCGCGATGATGGACTGCGGCCGCATCGGCTCCCTGCGCACCCCGGCCGTGTCCGCCCTGCTGGCCCGCGAGTGCGCCGCCCCCGGGGCGCGCAGCGCGCTCGTGATCGGCACCGGAACCCAGGGCCGGCTGGCCCTTCCGTTCCTGCTGACCACGCTGCCCGGCCTGGACCGGCTGATGCTCTTCGGCACCCATCCGCAGGGGATCGAGGCCGTACGGGCGCGGCTGCACGCCCACTTCCCGGGCCGTGACGTCGAGGTCGTCGGCGACGCGAGGGCCGCGGCGGCCGACGCCGACGTCGTGGTGGCCACGGCGGGCGGGCACACCCCCGCCGCGGTCGAGGCCGGCGACCTCCGGCCGGGCGCGCTGGCGGTCCTGGTCGGGCACGGCCTGGCCCCCTCCACGCTGCACCACGCGGACCGCGTCGTCGCCACCAGCGAGGCCCAGATGCACGTCACCGGCACGGACATGGCTGACGCCGACGGCAAACTCCCCGCCGTCGACACCGAGTTCCCTCAGGTTCTCGCCGGCAGGGCGAAGGGCCGCACCGCGCCGGGCGAGCGGATCTTCGCCTACAACAGCGGTCTGGTCGTCACCGACATCGCCCTCGGCCACCGCTTCGCCGAGCTCGCCCTCGGCAGGGGCCTCGGAACGCAGGTGCCGCTGTGGCGGTGAACGACAGGCCCGTGCCCCCTCCCCGCCTGCCCGTACACCCCGACCCCGCGACGGAGGCGGTCCTTGGCAGCGGCCTCCTCCACGAACTGGCGCACGCCTTCGGCGGCCCCTTCCACTTCCTCCTCCCGGACCGCTTCGACGCCAACCTCGCCGCGTTCCGCGCGGCACTGGCCGACGCCGGAGCGGACGGGCGCGTGTACTACGCCAAGAAGGCCAACAAGGCCGCCGTGTGGATCGAACGCTGCGCGGCGACCGGTACCGGAGCGGACGTCGCGAGCCCCGGCGAGCTCCGCGAGGCGCTGGGGCACGGCGTCCGCGGCGAGAACATCGTGGTGACCGGCCCGGCCAAGAGCGAGGAACTGCTGCGCGTGGCCGCCCTCCAGGGCGCCCTGATCGCGGTCGACTCCCTCGACGAGCTCGACCGCCTCACCGCCGCGCCCCGGGCGGGCGGGGGACCCCCGCCCCGGCTGCTGCTCCGCGTCCTGCCCCCGGCACAGCCCGACAGCCGCTTCGGCCTGGACGGCGCGGAGCTCGAAGAGGCCCTCGCGCACTGCGCACGGGCCGGTGACGCCGTCCGGATGGAAGGCTTCGGCTTCCACCTCTCCGGCTACGCCGTCCAGCCGCGCGCCGACCTCGCCGGTCACCTCCTCGACCTCTGCCTCAAGGCCCGCGTCATGGGCCTGCGAGCCGACCGGATCAGCATCGGCGGCGGCTTCGCCGTCGACTACGCGGCAGCGGACGACTGGCACTCCTTCCTCGCGGCGCAGCAGCCCCGTCACTACCACGCGCGCAGGAGGTTCACGGCCGCCGACTTCTACCCGTACCACTCGCCGCTCGCCGGGGCGGACGCGCTGCGCGCCGTGCTGGCCGCCGTCCCCGCGGGCGGCCGGAACAGCCTCGCGGGCAGGCTCCGGGCGACCGGCACGCTCCTGCTGATGGAGCCCGGGCGCGCCCTGCTGGACCGGGCCGGTTGCTCCGTCTTCCGCATCCAGGGCGTCAAGGACCGCGACGGCTACGCGATCCTCACCGTCGACGGCACGAGCCTCAGCCTGTCCGAGCAGTGGTTCAACAGCGAATTCCTCCCCGACCCCGTCCTGGTCACCCCGGCCGGGCGGGCCGCCGGCACCGGGGTCCACCCCGCGTGCGCGGGCGGTGCGACCTGCCTGGAGTCGGACCTCCTCACCTGGCGGAAGATCCCCTTCCCCGTCCGGCCCTCGGTCGGCGACCTGCTGGTCTACCCGAACACGGCGGGCTACCAGATGGATTCGAACGAGTCCCCGTTCCACGACCTGCCGCTGCCTCCCAAGGTCGTGATCGACGCCGCTGCCATGGCCATCGGCGGCCGCCCGCGCTGGCGGCTGGACCGCCGGCCGGCCTGCTGACCGCCGCCCCCACCCGCGCCCCGCTCACCGGCCCGTTCCCGCTCACCGGCCCGTTCCCGCTCACC
>NZ_JBPQTS010000013.1:0-65133 GCF_051386455.1 Streptomyces sp. URMC 124 | reverse complement strand
CGAGGGCCTGCAGGTCCTCGCGCTCCACGGTCTCCCAGAACTCCGCGTCCGCCGGGTCCACCGCCGCCTCGGCGGCGACGGGAGCGGATTCCGGTGCGTCCAGCCAGTACCGCTCGTGCTGGAACGCGTACGTCGGCAGGTCGGTCTTCCGCGCGCCGGAGAAGAACGCGCTCCAGTCCACGCGGACGCCGTGCGTGTGCAGCTGCGCGAGGGCCGTGACGAGGGCCTGCCGCTCGGGGCGGTCGGCACGCAGCAGCGGGACAGTGACGGCCTCGTCCAGGCAGCCCTGCGCCATACCGCTCAGGACACCGCCGGGCCCGACCTCCACGAAGGTCGTCACACCCAGCTCGTGGAGGGTGCGGATGCCGTCGGCGAAGCGGACGGCCTCGCGGACGTGGTGGACCCAGTACTCGGGCGTGTAGGGCTCGGCCAGGCGGCCGGTGAGGTTGGAGACCACCGGGATCCGCGGCTCATTGAAGGTCAGGCCGCTGATGGCCTCGGCGAAGTCCTCCAGCATCGGATCCATCAACGGCGAATGGAACGCGTGACTGACCTTCAGGCGGGACGTCTTACGGCCCTGCTGCGTGAAGGCCTCGGCAATCTGCAGCACGGCATCCTCGGCTCCGGAGATCACCACGGACTGAGGTCCGTTGACCGCCGCGATGCCGACCCCGTCGGCCAGGTGCGGCAGCACCTCGTCCTCGGTCGCCTGCACGGCGACCATCGCACCGCCGCTGGGCAGGGCCTGCATGAGCGCGGCGCGGGCGGACACCAGCTTCGCCGCATCCTCAAGCGACAGCACACCCGCCACGTGCGCGGCCGCGATCTCGCCCACCGAGTGACCCGCCACGTAATCCGGCCGCACACCCCAGGACTCCAGGAGCCGGAACAGCGCCACCTCAATGGCGAAGAGCGCCGGCTGGGTGCACCCGGTCCGGTGCAGGGTCTCGGCATCGACGTCGACCGGCGCGTCCAGACGTGCGCACACCTCGTCGTACGCATCGGCGAAGACGGGGAACGCCTCGTAGAGTTCACGCCCCATACCGAGGCGTTGTGACCCCTGTCCCGAGAACAGGAACCCTGTCTTGCCTCCCGGCCGGCCCTGGACGACTGCGGGTGACGGCATTCCGGCGGCCAGGTAGCCCAGTCCGCGCCGGAAGTCGTCGCAGGTCTCGCCGATGACCGCCGCCCGGTGGCGCAGGGTGCTGCGGGTGGTGGCGAGTGAGAGGCCGACATCGGCGGGTGACATGCCGTCCTCCACGAAGGACAGCAGCTTCCGCGCCTGGTCGCGCAGTGCCGCGCTGCTCTTGGCGGAGAGCACCCACGGCAGCAGGGCCGGGGCCTGCGTGCCGGCGGGCTCCTCGTCGACGGCGGGGGCCTGTTCGATGATGGTGTGGGCGTTGGTGCCGCTGACGCCGAACGACGAGATCGCGGCACGGCGCGGGCGGTCCGACTCGGGCCAGTCCACGGCTTCGGTCAGCAGCCGGACGTCACCGGCCGACCAGTCCACGTGCGGCGTCGGCTCGTCCACGTGCAGGGTCTGCGGAAGGACACCGTGGCGCATCGCCATGACCATCTTGATGATGCCGCCGACGCCCGCCGCGGCCTGGGCGTGGCCGATGTTGGACTTCAGCGACCCCAGCCACAGCGGCCGGCCCTCGGGCCGCTCCTGCCCGTACGTCGCGAGCAGGGCCTGCGCCTCGATCGGGTCGCCGAGCCGGGTGCCGGTGCCGTGGGCCTCCACCGCGTCGATGTCGGCGGCCGTGAGGCCGGAGGCGGTGAGCGCCTGGCGGATGACCCGCTGCTGCGCCGGGCCGTTGGGGGCGGTGAGGCCGTTGGAGGCGCCGTCCTGGTTGATGGCGCTGCCGCGGACGACGGCCAGGACCCGGTGGCCGTTGCGGCGGGCGTCGGAGAGCCGCTCCACCAGGAGCATGCCCACCCCCTCGGCCCAGCCGGTGCCGTCGGCACCGGCGCCGAACGCCTTGCAGCGGCCGTCGGCGGCCAGGCCGCGCTGGCGGCTGAACTCCACGAAGGCCCGCGGGGTGGACATCACCATGACGCCGCCGGCCAGGGCCATGGAGCACTCGCCGTTGCGCAGGGCCTGGACCGCCCAGTGCAGCGCGACCAGCGACGACGAGCACGCCGTGTCGACGGTGACGGCCGGTCCTTCCAGGCCGAGGGTGTAGGCGATGCGGCCGGACATGATGCTCGCGGAGTTGCCCGTGCCGAAGAATCCCTCGGAGTCGTCGATCGCGTGGAACGCCTGGGCGGCGTAGTCCTGGTAGCCGGAGCCGACGAAGACTCCGGTGCGGCTTCCCCGCACCGCTTCCGCGTCGATGCCGGCCCGCTCGAACGTCTCCCATGTGGTCTCCAGCAGCAGGCGCTGCTGCGGGTCCATGGCGACGGCCTCGCGCGGGCTGATCCCGAAGAAGGCGGGGTCGAACTCGCCTGCCTCGTAGAGGAATCCGCCGCGGCGGGTGTACGTCTTGCCGGACGCGTCCGGGTCCGGGTCGTAGATGCCGTCCACGTCCCAGCCGCGGTCCGCCGGGAAGTCGCCGACGGCGTCGCCGCCGGAGACCACGAGCTGCCAGAGGTCCTCGGGCGAGCGCACCCCGCCCGGGTAGCGGCACGCCATGCCGACGATCGCGATGGGGTCGTCGTCCTCGGCGGCGGCGGTGGCCGTCTCCGGGGTGGCGGCCGCGGCGGTGCGGCCGGTGAGCTCGGTGTGCAGCTGCCGGGCCAGTGCCTGGGCGTTGGGGTAGTCGAAGACGAGGGTGGGCGGCAGGGCGAGGCCGGTTTCGGCGTTGAGCTTGTTGCGCAGTTCGACGGCGGTCAGGGAGTCGAAGCCGAGGTCCTTGAAGGCCCGGCCGGCTTCGACCTCTCCGGCGTCGCCGTGGCCGAGGACGGCCGCCGCGTGGGTGCGGACGAGCTCGGCCAGCAGCGTCTGCTGCTCGCTCTCGGGCATTCCGGCGAGGCGGGCGGCCAGCGGCGAGGCGGTGGTCGTGCCGGGTTCGCCGGCGGGGCCGGAGCCGGTCAGGATCCGCTCGGTCTCCGGGAGGTCGCCGAGCAGGGCGCTCGGGCGGCCCATGGTGAACGGGGGCAGGAACCGCTCCCAGTCGACGTCGGCCACGGTCGTGGTCGGCTCGCCGGAGTCGAGGGCCTGCCGGAGGCCGGCCACCGCGAGTGCTGCGGGCATCGGGACCAGGCCGCGGCGGCGCAGGCGTTCGTCCGCGCCGTCGCCCTCGGCCATGCCGCCGCCGGCCCACGGGCCCCAGGCGACGGCCGTGGCGGTCAGGCCCTGGGCGCGCCGTCGTTCGGCGAGCCCGTCGAGCAGGGCGTTGGCCGCGGCGTAGGCGGCCTGGTGGCCGCTGCCCCACACCCCGGCGATGGAGGAGAAGAGGACGAAGGCGTCCAGCTCCTGATCAGCGAGCAGGTCGTGGAGGTGCAGGGCTCCGGCGGCCTTCGCGGCCAGCACGTCGGCGAAGGAGCCCGGCGTCATGGCGTCCAGCGGCTCCAGGTGGTCCACGCCCGCCGTGTGGACGACGGCGTTCACCGGGTGCCGGGCGAGCAGTGCGGCCAGCGCCTCGCGGTCGGCCACGTCGCAGGCGGCGACGGTCACGCGGGCGCCTGCCGCCTCCAGTTCGGCCTTGAGGGCGGCCGCGCCGGGGGCGTCGGGGCCGCGGCGGCCGGCCAGCACCAGGTGCCCGGCACCGGCGCCGGCGAGCCAGCGGGCGACGTGCCCGCCCAGCGCACCCGTACCCCCGGTGATCAGCACCGTGCCGCGCGGCGACCACCCCTGCCCGGCCCGGTCGTTCCGGCGGGCGGCGGTGTGGGAGAGCCTGCGGCCGAACACGCCGCGGGAGCGGATCGCGACCTGGTCCTCGTCCGACTGGCCGAGGACCGCGGCGAGGCGGCCGGCGACCCGGTCGTCGATCGTCTCCGGGAGGTCGGCCAGTCCGCCCCAGCGCTGTGCGTGCTCCAGCGCGGCGACCCTGCCGAGGCCCCAGACGGCGTTCTGGGCGGCGCTCGGCGGCGCGTCGGAACGGCCGGTGGACATCGCCGACCTGGTCAGGACCCACAGCGGGGCGTCGATGCCGGCGTCGCCCAGGGCCTGGACGAGCGCGAGGGTCAGCGCGGTGCCGACGGTGAGGGCCGGGTGTTCGGGGTGGGGCCGCTCGTCGGTGCCGAGCAGGGAGATCACACCGTGGACCGGTGTCTCCCGGACGGCGTCGTGGAGTCGGCGCGCCAGCGTGCCGCGGTCGCCGGCCGGGTCGACGACGACCGGGGTCAGCCGGGTGCCGCGGGCCGTGAGCCCGGCGGCGACGGCGGCGGTCCACGCGGTCTCCTCGGTGATCAGGAACAGCCGGTCGCCGGGCAGTTCGTGCGTCCGGAGACCGTTCAGCGGCTTCCAGCCGGTACGGTAGGACCAGCCTTCCGCCGCGGACTCCCGGCGCTGCTGCCGGCGCCACGCGGACAGCCGGGGCAGCACCGCGTCCAGCTGCTCGGCGGGCAGGTCGAGGGCGGCGGCGAGGGACTGGGCGTCCTCGCGCTCCACCGTCTCCCAGAAGCCCGCCTCCACGGCGTCGGTCCCCGCGGGGGCGGCGGCGGGCGCGACGGTCTCCAGCCAGTACCGCCGGTGCTGGAAGGCGTAGGTCGGGAGGCCGGTGCGGCGGGCACCGCGGCCGGCGAAGAACGCGTGCCAGCCGACGGGCACGCCGTGCGCGTGGAGCTGTGCCACGGCGCCGGTGATCGCCTCGGGCTCGGGGCTGCCGGCCCGTACGGCGGGAACGGTGACCACGCCGTCCAGGCAGGCCTGGGCCATGCCGCTGAGCACGTTGCCGGGGCCCACCTCCACGAACGTGGTGACGCCCAGGTCGCCCAGGGTCCGGACGCCGTCGGCGAAGCGCACGGCCTCGCGGACGTGGCGCACCCAGTAGTCCGCCGTGTACGCGTCGACGAGTTCGCCGGTCACGTCGGAGACGACCGGGATCTTCGGCTCGTCGAAGCGCAGGCGGCCGACGACGCGGGCGAAGTCCTCCAGCATCGGGTCCATCAGGGGCGAGTGGAACGCGTGGCTGACCGTCAGGCGGGACGTCTTGCGGCCCTGAGCGGCGAAGACCTCGGCGATCGCCGTGACCTCGTCCGCGTCGCCGGAGACCACCACCGCCTGCGGGCCGTTGACGGCCGCGATGCTCACCCGGTCGGTGAGGTGCGGCAGGACCTCGGCCTCATCGGCCTGCACGGCGACCATCGCCCCACCGGGCGGCAGCGCCTGCATCAGCGCGGCCCGGGCCGTCACCAGCGTGGCCGCGTCCTCCAGCGACATGACGCCGGCCACGTGGGCGGCCGCGATCTCGCCCACCGAGTGGCCGGCCACGTAGTCGGGCCGGACGCCCCACGACTCCAGCAGGCGGTGGACGGCGACCTCGTGCGCGAAGAGGGCGGGCTGGGTGAAGGCGGTGCGGTGCAGCTCGCCGCCTCCCTCGTGACCGTCCGTGCCGAAGACCACGTCGCGCAGGGGGCGCTCGAGATGCCGGTCGAGGTGGGCGCACACCTGGTCGTAGGCCTCGGCGAAGACGGGGAACGCCTCGTACAGTTCCCGCCCCATGCCCGGCCGCTGCGAGCCCTGCCCGGAGAAGAGGAACGCGACCCGGCCGGCGTCGGCGCGGCCGAGGAGGACACCGGGCGCGGGCGCGCCCGAGGCCAGGGCGCGCAGGCCCAGGGCGAACCGGCCGCGGTCGGCGGCGACGACGACGGCGCGGTGCTCCAGGGCGGCCCTCGTCGTGGCCAGCGAGAAGCCCACGTCGGCCGGGGACGGCCCGGCGTCCTCCGCGGTGAGGGACAGGAGGCGCTGGGCCTGGGCGCGCAGCGCGGCCTCGGACTTGCCGGACAGCACCCACGGCACAGTCGCCGAGGCGACCTCGGCGGGTGCGACGACGGCCGGTGCGACCGCCGGGGCCTGCTCGATGATGGTGTGGGCGTTGGTGCCGCTGACGCCGAAGGACGAGATGCCCGCGCGGCGCGGACGGTTTGTCTCCGGCCAGTCGACGGCCTCGGTCAGCAGCCGCATCGCGCCCGCCGACCAGTCGACGTGCGGGGTGGGCTCGTCGGCGTGCAGCGTCCGCGGAAGGACGCCGTGCCGCATCGCCATCACCATCTTGATGACGCCGGCGACGCCGGAGGCCGCCTGGGCGTGCCCGATGTTGGACTTGAGCGAGCCCAGCCACAGCGGCCGGTCCCCCGCGCGGTCCTGCCCGTACGTGGCGAGGAGCGCCTGCGCCTCGATGGGGTCGCCCAGCGCGGTGCCCGTGCCGTGCGCCTCCACCGCGTCGACGTCGGCCTCGGTCAGCCCGGCGGAGGCCAGGGCCTGCCGGATGACGCGCTGCTGCGCGGGCCCGTTCGGCGCGGTCAGGCCGTTGGACGCGCCGTCCTGGTTGACCGCGCTGCCCCGCACGACCGCGAGGACCTCGTGGCCGTTGCGCACGGCGTCGGACAGGCGCTCGACGAGCACCACGCCCACGCCCTCCGCCCAGCCGGTGCCGTCCGCGTCCGCGCCGAACGCCTTGCAGCGGCCGTCGGCGGACAGTCCGCGCTGCCGGCTGAACTCCACGAACGCGGCCGGTACGGCCATGACGTTCACACCGCCCGCGACGGCCATCGTGCTCTCGCCGTTGCGCAGCGACTGGATGGCCAGGTGCAGGGCGACCAGCGAGGACGAGCACGCCGTGTCGACGGTGACGGCCGGGCCTTCCAGGCCGAACGAGTAGGCCACGCGCCCGGAGACGACGCTCGCGGCGCTGCCGGTGAGCAGGTGGCCCTCGACGCCTTCGGGGACCTGTGCGAGACCCGCGCCGTAGCCCTGGTAGGACATGCCGACGAACACGCCGGTGCGGCTGCCCTTCAGGGAGGCCGGGTCGATGCCCGCCCGCTCGAAGGCCTCCCACGAGGCCTCCAGCAGCAGCCGCTGCTGCGGGTCCATCGCGAGCGCCTCGCGCGGCGAGATCCCGAACAGTGCGGCGTCGAAGTCGCCCGCGTCGTAGAGGAAGCCGCCGTCGCGCGCGTAGGTCTTGCCCGGGGTGCCCGGGTCGGGGTCGTAGAGGTTCTCGACGTCCCAGCCGCGGTCCTCGGGGAAGCCGGAGATCGCGTCGCCGCCGGACAGCACGAGCTGCCACAGGTCCTCGGGCGAGCCGACGCCTCCGGGGAGGCGGCAGCTCATCGCCACGATCGCGATCGGTTCGTTGCCGGAGGCGGCCGTCTGCTGCTCCTGCGGCGCGGTCGTCTGCGCACCGAGGAGTCCGGCGCGCAGGAACCGGGCCAGGGCCGTGGCGTTGGGGTAGTCGAAGACCAGCGTGGTGGGCAGCTTCAGGCCGGTGTCGGCCGTGAGCTTGTTGCGCAGGTCGACGGCGGTGAGCGAGTCGAAGCCGAGGTCGTTGAACGCCCGGTCGGGCTCCACCGCCGCGGCGCCGTCGTGGCCGAGCACGGCGGCCGCGTGCGTGCGGACGAGGTCCACCAGCGTACGGTCCTGCTCGCCGGCCGGCAGTCCGGCCAGCTTCGCCGCGAGCGCGTTGCCGGCCTCGGCACCGCCGGAGGCCGGGGCCTCCAGGGCGCGGCGTGCCTCGGGCACGTCGGAGAGCAGCGCGCTGGGGCGGGCGACGGTGAACGGGCCGATGAACCGCTCCCACTCGAAGTCCGCGACGGTCAGGGTGGTCTCACCGTCCGCGAGCGCCTGCTGGAGCGCGGAGATCGCGAGGGCGGGCCGCATGGGCGGCAGTCCGCGACGGCGCAGCATCTCCTCTCCGTCGCCGACGCCGGCCATGCCGCCCTCGGCCCAGCCGCCCCAGGAGACGGCAAGCGCGGTGCGTCCGCGGGCCCGGCGGTGCTCGGCGAGGGCGTCCAGGTAGGCGTTGGCCGCCGCGTAGGCGCCCTGCCCGGCGCCGCCCCAGATGCCGGCGCCCGAGGAGAACAGGATGAACGCGTCGAGCTCCTGACCGGCCAGCAGGTCGTCCAGGTGTGCGGCACCCGCCGCCTTGGCCGCCAGCGTGCCGGCGAAGGCGGCCGGCCCGGAGTCCTCGATCATGGCGTGGTCGCCCACGCCGGCGGCGTGGACGACGGCGTTGACGGGGTGCTCGGCCAGCAGCGCCCGCAGGGCGTCGCGGTCGGCCGCGTCACAGGCGACGACGGTCGCGGTCGCGCCGAGTTCCTCCAGTTCCGCGACGAGTTCGGCGGCGCCGGGCGCCGCGGGGCCGCGCCGGCCGGTCAGCACCAGGTGCTCGGCGCCCGCGCCGGCGAGCCAGCGGGCGACGTGGCCGCCCAGCGCACCGGTACCACCGGTGATCAGCACCGTGCCGCGCGGCGACCACCCCTGGGCGGCCTCGGTGGCGCGGCCGGCCCGGACGAGCCGGCGGCCGAAGACGCCCGAGGCGCGGACCGCCACCTGGTCCTCGGCCGCCTGGCCGAGGACGGAGGCCATACGGGCCGCGGTGCGGGCGTCCAGCAGCTCGGGGAGGTCGAGCAGGCCTCCCCAGCGCTGCGGGTACTCCAGCGCCGCCGCCCGGCCGAAGCCCCACACCTGCGACTGCAGCGGCCGGTCCACGCGGTCGGAGCGGCCGGTGGCCACCGCGCCGCGCGTGGCGCACCACAGCGGCGCGTCGATGCCCGCGTCGCCGAGCGCCTGCACCAGGCACAGCGTCGCGGCGAGACCGTGCGACAGGCCGGGGTGCGCGGCCGAGTCGTTCTCGTCCTCGGCGAGCAGCGACAGCACGCCGGCCACCGGACCGGCTGCGGCCAGCTCGCGGGCCAGGGCCACGCGATCGGTGCCGGGCCCGGCGACGAGCGTCACCGGCTCCGGGCCGCGCTCGGCGAGCGCAGTACGGACCGAGGCGGTCCACTCGCTGTCCCCGGCCGTGACGAGCAGCCAAGCGCCGGATGCGGTCGGCTCCGGGAGCGTGCCGAGCGGCTTCCAGGTGACGCGGTAGCGCCAGCCGTCGACCACGGACTGCTCGCGGCGCTGACGGCGCCACGCGGACAGCCGGGGCAGGATCGCGCTCAGCGAGGCGTCCGCGCCGACGCCCAGGGCCGTGGCGAGGGACTCGGCGTCCTCCCGCTCCACGGTGTCCCAGAATCCGGAGTCCGCCGCCTCGTCGGCCGGGTGGCCGGTGGCAGCGGCCGGGTCCGCCTCGTCCCCCTCCAGCCAGAAGCGCTCGCGCTGGAAGGCGTAGGTGGGCAGCGGGACGCGGTGAGCACCGGGGAAGAGCGCCTGCCAGTTTGGGGAGACGCCGTGCACGTGCAGTTCCGCGAGGGCGGCGGTGACGGCCTGCTGCTCGGGGCGGTCGGCGCGCAGGACGGGCACGGCGGCCACGTCGTCCGCGCAGGACTGCGCCAGGGCGCTCAGGACGCCGCCGGGGCCGATCTCGACGAAGGTCGTCACACCCAGGTCGCCGAGGGTGCGGATGCCGTCGGCGAAGCGGACGGCCTCGCGGACGTGCCGGACCCAGTACTCCGGGGTGTACGGCTCGGCGAGACGGCCGGTCAGGTTGGAGACCACGGGGAGCTGCGGCTCGTTGAACGTCAGGCCGCGGACGACCTGCGCGAACTCCTCCAGCATCGGGTCCATCAGCGGCGAGTGGAAGGCATGGCTGACCTTCAAGCGGGACGTCTTACGGCCCTGCTGCTCGAACACCTCGGCGATCGCCGTGACCGCGTCCTCCACGCCGGAGATCACCACGGACCGCGGGCCGTTGACCGCCGCGATGCCGACCCCGTCGGCCAGGTGCGGCAGCACCTCGTCCTCGGTCGCCTGGACCGCCACCATCGCACCGCCGCCGGGCAGCGCCTGCATCAGCGCCGCACGCGCCGACACCAGCTTCGCCGCGTCGTCGAGCGACAGCACACCCGCCACGTGCGCGGCCGCGATCTCGCCCACGGAGTGACCGGCCACGTAGTCGGGACGGATCCCCCAGGACGCGAGGAGGCGGAACAGCGCCACCTCGACGGCGAAGAGCGCGGGCTGCGTCGACCCGGTCCGGTGCAGTTCCTCCGTGTCGACGTCGACGGGCGCGTCCAGGCGCGCGCACACCTCGTCGTACGCATCGGCGAAGACGGGGAACGCCGCGTACAGCTCCCGCCCCATGCCGAGACGCTGCGAGCCCTGACCCGAGAACAGGAATCCGAGCTTGCCCTCGGACCGGGCGCGCCCCAGCGTCACGTTCGCCGCCGGCTCACCGGCCGCGAGCGCGGCGAGTGCCTGCCGGAACTCGTCCGGGCCCTGCGCCAGGAGCACCGCACGGTCCTCGAACGTCTCGCGGGAGGCCAGGGAGAGGCCGACGTCCGAGGCCGTCCAGCCGTCCGTCGCGTCGAGGTGGGCGGCCAGGCGGGCCGCTTGGGCGCGCAGCGCCGCCTCGCCCTTGCCGGAGAGCACCCACGGCACGACGGCGCCGGAGTCGGGGGTAGGGGCCGGCTCGGCTACTGCGGGGGCTTGTTCGATGATGGTGTGGGCGTTGGTGCCGCTGACGCCGAACGACGAGATCGCGGCGCGGCGCGGACGGTCCGACTCCGGCCAGTCGACGGCCTCGGTCAGCAGCCGCACCTCACCCGCGGACCAGTCCACGTGCGGCGTCGGCTCGTCCGCGTGCAGCGTCCGCGGCAGCACACCGTGCCGCATCGCCATGACCATCTTGATGATGCCGGCCACGCCCGCGGCGGCCTGCGTGTGGCCGATGTTGGACTTCAGCGAGCCCAGCCACAGCGGCCGGTCCCCCGCGCGGTCCTGACCGTACGTCGCGAGCAGCGCCTGCGCCTCGATCGGGTCGCCCAGCGTCGTGCCCGTGCCGTGCGCCTCCACCGCGTCGACGTCGGCCGGCGCGAGGCCGGCCGAGGTCAGCGCCTGCCGGATCACGCGCTGCTGCGCCGGGCCGTTCGGGGCGGTCAGACCGTTGGACGCACCGTCCTGGTTGACGGCGCTGCCGCGCACCACCGCGAGGACCTGGTGGCCGTTGCGTACGGCGTCGGACAGGCGCTCGACGAGCACCACGCCCACGCCCTCTGACCAGCCGGTGCCGTCCGCGTCCGCGCCGAACGCCCTGCAGCGGCCGTCGGGCGACAGGCCGCGCTGGCGGCTGAACTCCACGAAGACGTTGGGGCTGGCCATGACCGTCACACCGCCGGCCAGGGCCATGGTGCACTCGCCGCTGCGCAGCGACTGGACGGCCAGGTGGAGGGCGACGAGCGACGACGAGCAGGCCGTGTCGATGGTGACGGCCGGTCCTTCGAGGCCGAAGGTGTAGGCCACCCGGCCGGAGACGACGCTGGAGGCGCCGCCGACGAGCCGGTGTCCTTCCACGCCTTCCGGCGTCCGGCGCACATCGGCTCCGTAGCCCTGGTAGGCCATGCCGACGAAGACGCCGGTCCGGCTGCCGCGCAGCTGGGCGGGGGTGATCCCGGCCCGTTCGAAGGCCTCCCACGAGGTTTCCAGCAGCAGCCGCTGCTGCGGGTCCATGGCCAGCGCCTCGCGCGGCGAGATCCCGAAGAAGCCGGCGTCGAATGCGGTGGCGTCGTAGAGGAAGCCGCCGTCGCGGGCGTAGGTGGTGCCGGGCCGGTCGGGGTCGGGGTCGTAGAGGGCGTCGACGTCCCAGCCGCGGTCGGCCGGGAATTCCGAGATGGCGTCGCCGCCGGACGCCACGAGGTCCCACAGGGCCTCGGGCGAGTCGACGCCGCCGGGCAGGTGGCAGCTCATCGCCACGATCGCGATGGGCTCGTCGTCGGCGGCGGGCGCGTGCTGCTGCTCGTGCGGCGCGTCGGCCCGGGAGCCGAGCAGCTCGTCCTGGAGGAAGCGGGCGAGGGCCCTGGAGTTGGGGTGGTCGAAGACGAGGGTGGGAGGCAGGGCGAGGCCGGTCGCCGCGTTGACCTTGTTGCGGAGTTCGACGGCGGTCAGGGAGTCGAAGCCGAGGTCCTTGAACGCCCGGTCGGGCTCGACCTCTGCGGCCGAGGAGTGGCCCAGGACGGCCGCGACGTGGGCGCGGACGAGGTCGATCAGGGTCTCCGTGCGCCGGGCCTCGGGGAGTGCGGCGAGCCGGGCGGCCAGGGGTGCGGCGCCCGTGGCGGCGTCGGCCGCCGGTGCGGCCGTCCCGGCGCGGCGCACCTCGGGCAGCTCGGACAGCAGGGCGCTCGGGCGGCCGAGGGTGAACGGTCCGATGAACCGCTCCCAGTCGATGTCGGCCACGACGGCCGCGGTGTCGTCGCAGTCGAGGGCGCGCTGGACCGCGGTCACCGCGAGGGCCGCGGGCAGGGTGACGACGCCGCGGCGGCGCAGGTGCTCCTCGTCGGCGTCGGTGACCATGCCGCCGTCGGCCCAGGGGCCCCAGGCGATCGCGGTGGCGGTCAGGCCCTTCGCCCTGCGCCGGGCGGCGAGACCGTCGAGGAAGGCGTTGGCGGCGGCGTAGGCGGTCTGCATGCCGCTGCCCCACACGCCGGCGATCGAGGAGAAGAGGACGAAGGCGTCCAGCTCCCGGTCGCCCAGCAGTTCGTCCAGGTGTGCGGCGCCGCGGGCCTTCGCCGCGAGCGTGCGGGCGAAGTCGGCCGGGGTCAGCTCGTCGAAGGCGCCGAACTGCTCCGCGCCCGCGGCGTGGAAGACGGAGGTGACGGGGTGCTCGGCCAGCAGCGCCGCCACGGCGTCGCGGTCGGCGACGTCGCAGGCGGCGAGGGTGACGCGTGCTCCCAGCTCCTCCAGTTCGGCCCGGAGTCCGGCCGCGCCGGGCGCGTCGGCGCCGCGGCGGCCCGCGAGCACCAGGTGCTCGGCGCCCGCACCGGCGAGCCAGCGGGCCACGTGCCCGCCCAGCGCACCCGTACCACCCGTGACCAGCACGGTGCCACGGGCCGTCCAAGGCCGGCCGGCGCCGCTGCGGGCGTGGGTGAGCCGGGCGGTGAACACGCCGGAGGCGCGGACGGCGACCTGGTCCTCCGCGGCGCCGGCGCTCTGGTTCAGCACGGCGGCGATACGGCCTGCGGCGCGCTCGTCGAGCGCCGTGGGCAGGTCGATCAGGCCGCCCCAGCGCCGCGCGTGCTCCAGGGCCAGGGCGCGGCCGAGGCCCCACAGCTGGTGCTGCACCGCGCTCAGGGGCGCGTCGTCCGAGCGGCCGGTGGCCACGGCGCCGCTGGTGGCGCACCACAGCGGTGCCTCGATGCCCGCGTCGCCCAGCGCCTGGGCCAGGGTCACGGTTCGTGCGAGGCCCCGAGAGAGCTCCGGGTGCTCCGGTGAGGTGCTCTCGTCGGTCGCGAGCAGCGACAGGATGCCGTCGACGGGGCCGTTTTCGGCCGCGGCCCGGGTCAGGTCACCGGCCAGGGACTCGCGGTCGGCGTCCGCGCCGACGGTCAGCGGGATCAGGTGTGCGCCGCGTCCGGCGAGGGCCGATCGGACCGTCTCGGCCCACTCGTCGCCCTCGGGCGCGGCGAACAGCCAGGTGGTGCCGGAGAGGTCGCCGGCCGACAGGCCGGTCAGCGGCTGCCAGGTCAGCCGGTAGCGCCAGCCGTCGACGACGGACTGCTCACGCCGCTGCCGCCGCCAGGCGGACAGCTTCGGGACCACGACGTCCAGTTCCTCGGCGCTCAGCCCCAGGGTGGCGGCGAGGGACTGGGCGTCCTCGCGCTCCACGCTCGCCCAGAACTCGGCGTCGACCGCGTCGGCCGCGTCCACGACGGCCGCCTCGGCCTCGGGGGCGTCGAGCCAGTAGCGCTGCTGCTGGAAGGCGTACGTGGGCAGATCGACGCGCCGGGCGCCGGGGAACAGCGCCCGCCAGTCCGGGGAGACGCCGTGGACGTGCAGTTCGGCGAGCGCGCTGACGACGGCCTGCGGCTCGGGGCGGCCGGCGCGCAGCAGCGGGACGGTGACGGCCTCGTCCAGGCAGCCCTGCGTCATACCGCTCAGGACACCGCCGGGGCCGATCTCCACGAACGTGGTGACGCCCAGCTCGTGGAGGGTGCGGATGCCGTCGGCGAAGCGGACGGCTTCGCGGACGTGCCGGACCCAGTACTCGGGCGTGTAGGGCTCGGCCAGGCGGCCGGTGAGGTTGGAGACGACCGGGATCCGCGGCTCGCCGAAGGTGAGACCGCGAACGACGTCGGCGAAGTCCTCCAGCATCGGGTCCATCAGCGGCGAGTGGAACGCGTGGCTGACCTTCAGGCGGGACGTCTTCCGGCCCTGCTGGGCGAAGACCTCGGCGATCGCGGTGACCGCGTCCTGCACGCCGGAGATCACCACGGACCGCGGGCCGTTGACCGCCGCGATGCCGACCCCGTCGGCCAGGTGCGGCAGCACCTCGTCCTCGGTCGCCTGGACCGCCACCATCGCACCGCCGCCGGGCAGCGCCTGCATCAGCGCCGCACGCGCCGACACCAGCTTCGCCGCGTCCTCGAGGGAGAGCACGCCCGCCACATGAGCGGCCGCGATCTCGCCCACCGAGTGACCCGCCACGTAGTCCGGCCGCACACCCCAGGACTCCAGGAGCCGGAACAGCGCCACCTCGATGGCGAAGAGCGCCGGCTGGGTGCACCCGGTCCGGTCGAGCTGCTCCGCGTCGGCGTCGAGCGTGACGTCGAGGTGGGCGCGTATCTCGTCGTAGGCGGCGGCGAAGGCCGGGAAGGCGGCGTAGAGTTCGCGCCCCATGCCGGCCCGCTGCGAGCCCTGGCCGGAGAACAGGAACCCGGTCCTGTCCGTGAGGCGGGTGCCGCTGCGGACCACGGCCGCGGACGGGGTGCCCGATGCCAGGGCCCGTACGCCTTCGGTGAGTTCCTCCAGGCTCTCACCGACGACGGCCGCCCGCCGGTCCCAGGCGGAGCGCGTCGTGGCGAGGGAGAAGCCGACGTCGGCGGGCGACCGGCCGGGGCCGCTCTCCAGGAAGGAGAGCAGGCGCTCGGCCTGGGCCCGCAGCGCCGCGTCGCTCTTGGCCGAGAGCACCCACGGCAGCACTCCGGCGGCGGGGGCTGCGGCGGGCTCGCCGGCAGGCCGAGCTTGCTGTGCGGGCTCCTCGTCGAGGGCCGGGGCCTGCTCGATGATCGTGTGGGCGTTGGTGCCGCTGACGCCGAAGGACGACACGGCTGCCCGGCGCGGGTGGTCCGACTCGGGCCACCGGACGGCCTCGGTCAGCAGCCTGACGCCGCCGGCCGACCAGTCGACCTGGGTGGTCGGCTCGTCGACGTGCAGCGTCTGCGGCAGCACGCCGTTGCGGATGGCCATCACCATCTTGATCACACCGGCGACGCCGGAAGCCGCCTGCGTGTGACCGATGTTGGACTTGACGGACCCCAGCCACAGCGGCTGGTCCCCGGAGTGCTCCTGGCCGTAGGTGGCAAGGAGCGCGTCGGCCTCGATCGGGTCGCCGAGCGTGGTGGCCGTGCCGTGCGCCTCGACGGCGTCGATCTGGGACGCGGTCAGCCGCGCGTTCTCCAGCGCCTGCTGGATCACGCGCACCTGCGACGGGCCGTTGGGGGCCGTGAGGCCGTTCGAGGCGCCGTCCTGGTTGACGGCGCTGCCGCGGATGACGGCGAGGACGTCGTGGCCGAGCCGACGGGCGTCCGACAGCCGCTCCAGCAGGAGCACGCCGACACCTTCGGACATGCCCGTGCCGTCGGCGGTCGAGGAGAACGCGCGGCAGCGGCCGTCGGGCGACAGGCCGCGCTGCGCGCTGAACGCGATGAACGTGTTCGGCGTGGCCATCACGGTCACGCCGCCGGCCAGGGCGAGCGAGCACTCGCCCCGGCGCAGCGCCTGTGCGGCCAGGTGGAGGGCCACGAGCGAGGAGGAGCAGGCCGTGTCGACGGTGACGGCGGGGCCTTCGAGGCCGAGGGCGTACGAGATGCGGCCGGAGACCACGGCGGCGGTGTTCGCGGTGACGAGGTGGGCCTCGATGTCGCCGTCGCCCTCCCGCTGGAGGTAGGCGTGGTCCTGGCCGTTGGTGCCGACGAACACCCCGGCCCGGGTGCCGCGTGCGGTGGCGGGGTCGATGCCCGCGCGTTCGAAGGCCTCCCAGGAGGTCTGCAGGAGCAGCCGCTGCTGGGGGTCCATGACCAGGGCTTCGCGGGGGGAGATCCCGAAGAACGCGGGGTCGAACTCGGCGGCGTCGTGGAGGAAGCCGCCCTCGCGGACGTACGTGCGGCCCGTCCGCGCGGGGTCGGGGTCGTAGATCGCGTCCAGGTCCCAGCCGCGGTCCTCGGGGAACCCGGTCACGCCGTCGCCGCCGGTGGAGACCAGCTGCCACAGGTCCTCGGGGGAGCCGACCCCGCCGGGGTAGCGGCAGGCCATTCCCACGATGGCGATGGGCTCGGTGTCCTTCGCCTCCAGCTCACCCAGCTGCCTGCGGGTGTGGCGCAGGTCCACCATCACGCGCTTGAGGTAATCCCTGAGCTTGTCGTCGTTCGACATTGTTTTACGTCCTCGGTAGCAGTGCGTGAGAAGAGTCAGAGAGACCCGAGCTCTTGGTCGATGAGGTCGAACATCTCGTCGTCGGTGGCGGCGTCGATCCGGTCCAGGTCGAGGTCGAAGTCGCGGTCGGTGCCGGGTGCGGCGCCGGCACCGGCAGTGTTCGCGGCGGCGTCCTGCTGGGTGTCGGTCCACTTCCACAGGAGCGCCTTGAGCCGGGAGGTGACCTTGTCCCGGACGGCGTCCTCGGGAGCGAGCGCGGCCAGCAGGGCCTCGAGCCGGTCGAGTTCGCCGAGCACCGGCGGGGTCTCGGCGGCGAGGTCTGCGACCAGTTCCTTGTGCAGGAGACGGGCGATCGCGACCGGGTTGGGGTGGTCGAAGACGAGGGTGGGCTTGAGCCGGAGCCCCGTCGCGGCCTTGAGCCGGTTGCGGAGCTCCACGGCGGTCAGGGAGTCGAAGCCGATGTCCCGGAAGGCCGTGGTGGGCTCGATGCGGGCCGCGGTGGCATGGCCGAGGGCGGCGGCGGCCTGGTTGCGCACCAGGTCCAGGAGCGCCTTCTCCCGGTCGGCCTCCGGCATCCCGGCGAGGCGGCGGGCCAGGGCGGTGGTCCCGGCGGTCGCGGCCTCCTCCGCCGCGGGGCCCGTGTCGCCCACGAGGCCGCGGAAGACCGCCGGGAGCAGGCCGGAGCCGGAGCGGGCCGCGGAGCGAAGTGCCGGAACGTCCAGCCGGACCGGCACGGTCACCGGCCGGTCCACGGCGAGCGCGGCGTCGAACAGCGCCAGGCCTTCCGCGGAGGTGAGGGGTACGACGCCGGAGCGGCCCATCCGGGTGCGGTCGGCGTCGGTGATCCGGTCGCCCATGCCGCCGTTCTCCGTCCACAGGCCCCACGCCAGTGAGGTGCCGGGCAGGCCCGCGGCCCGGCGTTGCCGCGCGAGCCCGTCCAGGAAGGAGTTGGCCGCCGCGTAGCTCGCCGCGCCGGCGTTGCCCAGGATTCCGGCCAGGGAGGAGAAGAGCACGAACGCGGAGAGGTCCAGGTCCTTGGTCAGCTCGTGCAGGTGCAGCGCGCCGTCGGCCTTGGGCCGCAGCACGGTCTCCAGGCGCTCCGGGGTCAGCGCGGTGATCACGCCGTCGTCCAGGGCCGCGGCCGCGTGCACCACGGCCACGAGGGGGTGTGCGGCCGGGACCGAGGCCAGGAGATCCGCGAGGGCGTCCCGGTCCGCGATGTCGCAGGCGGCCACGTCGACGTGCGCGCCCAGCTCGGACAGGGCGGCGACGAGTCCGGCGACGCCGTCGGCGGCGGGGCCGCGGCGGCTGACGAGCAGCAGCCTGCGCGCGCCGCGTTCGGCGACGAGGTGGCGCGCGAGTGACAGTCCCAGGCCACCGGTCGCGCCGGTGAGCAGCACGGTGCCCTCGGGGTCCCACGCGTGATCGGCGATTTCCGCGGGCGGGGCGACCCGGGCGAGGCGCGGCAGGAACAATTTGCCGCCGCGCACGGCGGCCTGCGGCTCGTCGCCGAGAGCGGCGAGCGCGGCCAGGGCGGGGGCCGGGACGTCGTCCGTGACCGAGTCGTCCACGTCGAGGAGCAGCAGGCGGTCCGGGTGCTCGGCCTGCGCCGACTTCACCAGGCCGGCCACCGCGGCGTGCGCGAGGTCCGGCGCCGGGCCGTCCACGTCGACGGCTCCGCGCGTCATCACCACGAGCCGCGCGTCGGAGAACCGCTCGTCGGCGACCCACTCCTGAACGGCCGACAGCACGCCGGCCAGCAACGCGCGCGTCGCCGAGGCGGCGTCACCCTCGCTCGGGGCGCAGGGCAGGAGGACGTGGGCGGGCGGGGCCGCACCGTCGTCGACGGCCTTACGGAGCGCGTCGACGCCGGCGTAGGGGCCGTCGCCGCCGAGGACCACCCACTCGGCCTCGGGAGCGGACGCGGGGGCGGGGGCGGGGGCGGGAGCGGTGTGCTCGACCCAATTCACCTCGAACATCCAGTCCTGGTGCGCCACGCGCGAGGCCAGCACCTGTTGCGGGGACATCGTCCGCGTCCGCACGGACGCCACCGAGGCGACGGGAGCACCGTCGGCGCCGGCCAGTTCGACCGCCACGGCGTCGCCGCCGTCGGCGGCGGGCCGGACTCTTATGCGCACGGCGCCCGCACCCGGGGAGTGCACGGACGTGCCGCTCCAGGCGTAGGGCACGAGCAGTGCGCCGGGATCGCCGGTGCGGTCGAGCGCCAGGGTGTCGAGGACGGCGTCCAGCAGCACGGGGTGGAGGCCGTAGCGGTCCGCCTTGTCGCGCTCTGCGGGAGGCAGCGCAGCCTCGGCGTACAGCTCGTCCCCGGCGCGCCAGGCGGCGGACAGGCCCGGGTGCCCCTGGACGTCCAGTTGCTCGGCTCCCGCGGGGGGCCAGAGGACCATGTCGAATGCGGCGGCCGGGGCGTTCCGGGTGAGTTCTCCGGTGACGTGGCAGACCCACGGCTCGTCGGCGCCGCCGACGGCGGCCCGGCTGAAGACCCGCACCGACCGCCGGTCGGTGTCGTCGCCCGCGCCGACCTGCACCTGGATGCGGACAGCGCCCTGTTCCGCCGGCACCAGCGGGGCGTCCACGTCAAGCCGCTCCAGCTGCGGGAACCCGGCCTGCCGGCCCGCATACAGCGCGAGCTCCACGAACGCGGCGACCGGGAGCACCGGCACACCGCCCACCGTGCGCTCCGCGATCCAGGGCATGTCGGCCGCGGACAACCGCCCGGTGAACAGTACGTCCGGCGCCCCGGCGGTCTCCACCACCGCGCCGAGCAGGGGGTGGCCGGAGGAGTCCAGGCCCGCCGAGGAGACGTCGAGCGCGGCCGTGCCTTCGAGCCAGAAGCGCTCGCGCTGGAAGGCGTACGTGGGCAGGTCGACGCGGTGGGCGCCGGGGAACAGGGCCTGCCAGTCCGGGGAGACGCCGTGGGTGTGGAGCTGTCCGAGGGCGAGGGTGATGGCCTGCGGCTCGGGGCGGTCGGCGCGGAGGACAGGGACAGTGACGACGGCGTCGTCGTCCAGGCAGCCCTGGGTGAGGGCGCTCAGCACGCCGCCGGGGCCGATCTCCACGAACGTCGTGACACCCAGGTCGCTGAGGGTCTGCACGCCGTCGGCGAAACGGACCGCCTCGCGGACGTGGCGGACCCAGTACTCGGGTGTGTAAGGCTCGGCCAGGCGACCGGTGAGGTTGGACACCACCGGGATGCGCGGCTCGCTGAAGGACAGGCCCCGGACGACGTCGGCGAAGTCGTCCAGCATCGGGTCCATCAGGGGCGAGTGGAACGCGTGGCTGACCTTCAGACGGGACGTCTTACGGCCCTGTCCGGCGAAGACGTCGGCGATCGCGGTGACCGCGTCCTCGGCACCGGAGATCACGACGGACTGCGGACCGTTGACCGCCGCGATACCGACCCCGTCGGTCAGGTGCGGCAGCACCTCCTCCTCCGTCGCCTGAACCGCCACCATCGCCCCACCGGCCGGCAACGCCTGCATCAGCGCGGCACGGGCGGACACCAGCTTCGCCGCGTCGGCGAGCGACACCGCACCCGCCACATGAGCAGCCGCGATCTCACCGACCGAGTGACCCGCCACGTAATCCGGCCGCACACCCCACGACTCCAGCAGCCGGAACAGCGCCACCTCGACCGCGAACAGCGCGGGCTGCGTCGACCCCGTCCGATGAAGCGTTTCGGCATCGACGTCCACCGGCGCATCCAGCTCTGCGCACACCTCGTCGTAGGCCGCGGCAAAGGCGGGGTAGGCCTCGTACAGTTCACGCCCCATGCCCAGCCGCTGCGAGCCCTGGCCGGAGAACAGGAAGGCGAGCTTGCCCCCGGCGGCGTCGGCACGGCCCGTCACGACGTGGGCGGCGGGCTCGCCCGCTGCGAGCGCCGTCAGTGCCGCGCGCAGCCCTTCGGCGTCGGCGCCGATCAGCGCGGCACGGTGCTCCAGCGCCGACCGGGTGGTCGCCAGCGAGAACGCCACGTCGGCCGGTGACGCGGCCGCGAGGTCCGCGGACGACAGCAGCCGCCGGGCCTGCTCGCGCAGCGCCTCCCCCGTCTTCCCGGAGAGCACCCACGGCACGACCGGGGTCCGCAGCCGCGGCATCTCCTCCGCCGCGGCTGCTCCCCCGGCCTCCTCGCCGGCGGCGTCCTCCGCCTCCGGCTCTGTCGCCTGCTCGATGATGACGTGGGCGTTGGTGCCGCTGATCCCGAACGAGGAGACCCCGGCCCGGCGCGGGTGGTCCGTCTCCGGCCACGCGGCGCTCTCCGTCAGCAGCTCGACCGAGCCCGCCGACCAGTCGACCTGCGGGGTCGGCCGGTCCACGTGCAGGGTCCGCGGCAGCGTGCCGTGCTGCATCGCCAGCACCATCTTCATCACGCCGGCGACACCTGCCGCGGCCTGCGTGTGGCCGATGTTCGACTTCAGCGAGCCGATCAGGAGCGGCCGTTCGCGGTCCTGCCCGTAGGTGGCCAGCAGTGCCTGCGCCTCGATCGGGTCGCCGAGGTTCGTGCCCGTGCCGTGGGCTTCGACGGCGTCGATCTCGTCGGCGGACAGCCCGCCGCCGGCCAGCGCTTCGAGGATCACGCGCTGCTGGGAAGGGCCGTTGGGGGCGGTCAGGCCGTTGGACGCGCCGTCCTGGTTGACCGCGCTGCCGCGGACGACCGCAAGCACCCGGTGGCCGAGGCGCCGGGCGTCGCGCAGGCGTTCCACGAGCAGCAGCCCGGCGCCTTCGGACCACGACGCGCCGTCCGCGGCCGCCGCGAAGGACTTGCAGCGGCCGTCGGGGGCGAGCCCGCGCTGGCGGCTGAACTCGACGAACGCGCTCGGGCCCGCCATGACCGTCACCCCGCCGGCGAGCGCCATGGAGCACTCGCCGTTGCGCAGCGCCTGTGCAGCGAGGTGCAGGGCGACGAGCGACGACGAGCACGCCGTGTCGACGGTGACCGCGGGGCCTTCGAAGCCGAAGGTGTAGGCGATGCGCCCGGAGGCGACGCTGCCGGAGTTGCCGGTGCTGAGCAGCCCTTCGACGCCCTCGGGCAGGACGCCGGGCGTGAAGCCGTAGTCGTGGTACATCAGGCCGGCGAAGACCCCGGTGCGGCTGCCCTTGAGGGTGGCCGGGTCGATGCCCGCGTGCTCGAAGGCCTCCCAGGCGGTCTCCAGCAGCAGCCGCTGCTGCGGGTCCATGGCCAGCGCCTCGCGCGGCGAGATCCCGAAGAAGTCCGCGTCGAAGTCCGCCGCGTCGTGCAGGAAGCCGCCCTGCCGGGTGTAGACCTTGCCGGGCCGCTCGGGGTCGGGGTCGTAGAGCGCGTCGACGTCCCAGCCGCGGTCCTCGGGGAAGTACGAGATCGCGTCGCCCCCGTCGGCCAGCAGCCGCCACAGCTCCTCGGGGGAGGTGACGCCGCCGGGGAACCGGCAGCTCATCCCCACGATCGCGATCGGCTCCTGGTCGCGGGCCTCCAGCTCGCGCACGCGCCGCCGGGCCTGTCGCAGGTCGGTGGTGGCCCGCTTGAGGTAGTCCCGGAGCTTGTCTTCGTTCATCATCGGTGTTGCCCGCCCCTTTTGGCTTGGCCTGCGCAGTTCAGGAGATGCCGGATTCGTCGTTCAGGAGATGCCGAGCTCGTCGTCGAGGAGCTCGTACAGCTCCTCGTCGCTCGCCGAGCTGAGGTCGTCGTCCTCGGCTCCGCCGGCGCCTCCCGGGTCGGCCGGCTCGTTCCCGTTCCAGCGGGCGAGCAGCGCCTGGAGACGCATATTGATCTTGGTTCGGGTGACGTTGTCGACGCCGTCCGCTCCGGCGCCGTCGAGGGCGGCGGCGAGGCGGTCGAGCTCGTCGAACACCGGCTCCGTCCCGCCCGTGCCGCCGGGGAGGTCCTTCAGCACCCGCTGCGCGAGCGCGGCGGGCGTCGGGTGGTCGAAGACCAGCGTCGCGGGGAGCCGCAGCCCGGTGGCCCTGTTCATCCGGTTGCGGAGCTCGACCGCGGTGAGCGAGTCGAAGCCCAGGTCGCCGAAGGCCTGGTCGGGCCGGACGGACTTGCCCGAGCCGTGGCCGAGGACGGCGGCGACCTCGGACCGGACCAGGTCCAGCACCGCCTCTTCGCGCTCGCTCTCGGGCAGGCCCGCGATCCGCTGCGCCGGCGGTACGGAGCCCGCCGCGGCCGCGCGCCGCGGCCGGACGCCGACGAGCGTCCTCAGCAGCGGCGGCACCGGGGCGGTCGCGTTCCGCAGGGCGGCGACGTCCAGCCGTGCCGCCACCACCACCGGCTCCCCCAGGGCCGGCGCGGCGTCGAAGAGCTCCAGGCCCTCCTCGTCGGACAGCGGCAGCACACCGCCGCGGGCGAGCCGGGTCCGGTCGGCGCCGCCGAGGTCCTCGGTCATGGCGCCGGTCCGCTGCCACAGGCCCCACGGCAGCGACACCGCGGGAAGTCCCTGCGCACGGCGGTGCCTCGCAAAAGCGTCCAGGAAGGCGTTGGCCGCGGCGTAGTTGGCCTGGCCGGGGGTGCCGAGGGTGCCCGCGAGCGAGGAGAAGAGGACGAACGCCGACACGTCGCCCGTCAGCTCGTGCAGGTTCAGCACCGCGTCGGCCTTGGGGCGCAGCACCGTGTCCAGGCGCTCCGGGGTGAGCGAGCCGATCACGCCGTCGTCGAGGGCGCCGGCCGTGTGCACCACGGCCGTCACCCGCGTGCCGTCCAGTGCTGCGGCGAGGGCGTCGCGGTCGGCGACGTCGCAGGCGGCCCAGTGCACCTCGGCACCGGCGGCCTCCAGCTCCGCCCCGAGCTCCGCCGCGCCGTCGGCTTCGGCGCCGCGCCGGCTCATCAGCAGCAGGCTGCGGACGCCGTGCCCGGTGACGAGGTGCCGGGCGACGAGTCCGCCCAGGGCGCCGGACGCGCCGGTCACGAGCACCGTCCCCGTCCCGAAGTCCGCGGTGGCCTGCGGGGCGTCGGCGGCGGCCCTGGCGAGCCGGGGCAGCAGGAGCGTGTCGCCGCGCAGGGCGGCCTGCGGCTCTCCGGAGGCGACGAGCTGCTGTACGGCCGCCGCGGCCTGCTGCCGGTCGGTGTCCGCGCCGGTGTCGAGGAGGACGATGCGGTCCGGGTTCTCCGACTGCGCCGAGCGCACCAGGCCCCATACAGCCGCCTGTGCCAGGTCGTCGTGTGCCGCGTCGTTGTATGCCGTGTTGTTGTGTGCCGCGTCGTCGCCGGCGGCGACCGCGCCGCGGGTCACGAGCACGAGGCGGGCGGCCCGGTCCTCGGACAGCCACCACTGCACCAGCCCGAGCACCTCGGCCAGGACCTCCCGGACCCGCTCGGCGTCGGCACCCGGCCCGGCCGGGCACGGCACCACGACGGCATCCACGTCCGCCTCGGTGCCGGTCTCCGTCTCGGGGGCGCTGCGGAGGGAGGCGATGTCGTCGTAGGCGCGCACGGCCGTGCCGTTCGCCTCGGACGGCCCGGCGAGCGGCGCCCACTCCACGGTGAACAGGGAGTCCCGTGCGCTCATGCGGAGCTGGTCGGCCGACACCGGGCGCAGCGTGAGCGACTCCACCGAGACGACGGGCCGTCCCGTGCCGTCGGCGGCCTCCAGCCGTACCGCGTCCCCGCCGGCCTGCGAGAGCCGTACGCGCAGGCCGGCCGCTCCGGTGCCGTGCAGCGTGACGCGGGACCATGCGAAGGGCAGCAGGGGCCCGTCAGCCGCCGGGACCAGCCCGCCCGCGCCCAGCGCGTGCAGGGCGGAGTCGAGCAGGGCCGGGTGCACGCCGAAGGACTCCGCGTCCGCGTGTGCTGCGCCGGGGACGGCCAGTTCGGCGTAGACCGCGTCGGTGCCGCGCCAGACGGCGCGCAGCCCCTGGAAGAGCGGGCCGTAGCTCAGGCCGAGCTGCGCCAGCCGGTCGTAGAAGCCGTCCAGGTCCACGGGCTGCGCGCCGGCCGGGGGCCAGCTGCTCAGGTCGGTGCCGGCGGGGGCTCCGCCGGTGGCGAGGGCGCCGGTGGCGTTGCGGATCCAGGGGCCTTCCCCGGCGCGCGAGTGCACGCTCAGCGGGCGGCGGCCGGCGTCGTCGTGGGCACCCACGTGGACCTGGACCTGGACGCCGCCGTTTTCGGGCAGCACCAGCGGTGCCTGCAGGGTGAGTTCCTCGACCAGGTCGCAGCCGGTCTCGGCCGCGGCGTGGGCGGCCAGTTCCACGAAGGCCGTGCCCGGCAGCAGCACCGTACCCAGCACCGCGTGGTCGGCCAGCCAGGGCCGGGTCTGCAGGGACAGGAGCCCGGTCAGCAGGTGACCGCCGTCGCCGGGCAGTTCCACCGCCGCGCCCAGGAACGGGTGGTCGGCGCAGTCCAGTCCGGCCGCCCGTATGTCCCCGGCCGGCGCGCCGCCCTCCAGCCAGTACCGCTCGTGCTGGAACGCGTACGTCGGCAGGTCGACGCGGCGCGCGCCCGGCAGGACGGCGTCCCAGTCGACGGCGACGCCGTGCACATGGGCCTGTGCCAGCGACAGCAGCAGCCGGTGCCGGCCGCCTTCGCCGCGGCGCAGCGTCGGTACGGCCACGGCCACGGCCTCGGCGGCCTCGATGGCGTCCTGGATGCCCGCCAGCTGCACGGGGTGCGGGCTGACCTCGACGAACACATCGTGCCCGTCGGCCAGGGCGGACCGGATCGCGGCGTGGAAACGCACCGTCTGCCGCATGTTGCGGTACCAGTAGCCGGAGCCGAGCTCGGCCGCCTCCAGCTTCTCGCCCGTCACCGTGGAGTAGAACGGCACGGCGCCGGGGAGCGGGCCGATGCCCGCGAATCCCTCGTCGGCCTGCGCCTGGACCCGCTCGATCTGCGGTGAGTGCGCGGCGTAGTCGACGGCGACCTTGCGGGCCTGGATGCCCTCCTTCTCGCAGTGGGCGAGGAGTTCGTCCAGGGCGTCGGTGTCGCCGGAGACCACGACGGTCCCGGGTCCGTTCACGGCGCCGATGCCGAGGCGGCCGGCCCACCGAACGATCAGTTCCTGCGCTTCCTCGTCCGGGAGCGTGACCGAGGCCATGCCGCCGAGGCCCTGGAGCTCGCGCACCGCGAGGCTGCGCTGCGCGACGATGCGCGCGCCGTCCTCCAGGGAGACCGCTGCGGCGATCACCGCCGCGGCCACCTCGCCCTGGGAGTGGCCGACGACGGCGTCAGGGGTCACGCCGAACGAGCGCCACACCTCGGCCAGCGCGATCGTCATCGCCCACAGGACGGGCTGCAGCACGTCGACCCGGTCCTGCTCGACGTCGGACGTGCCGCGCAGCACCGCGGTCAGCGACCAGTCCACGTGCGGCGCGAGGGCGCGCTCGCAGGCCTCGATCCGGTCGCGGAAGACCGTGGAGGTCTCCAGCAGTTCGGCGGCCATGCCCACCCACTGCGAGCCCTGTCCGGGGAAGACGAAGACGGTCTTGCCGGTGGTGCGTGCGGCGCCGGTCACCACGCCGGGCGGTGTGGAGCCGCCGGCGACGGCGGCCAGTTGCTGCCGGAGCGCCGCGGGGGTGTCCGCGACCACCACGGCGCGGTGTTCGAAGGCCGCTCTGGTCGTGGCCAGGGAGTACGCCGTGTCGGCGGCCGGTGCGGTCTCGCCGTGGGGGTCGTCCAGGAAGGAGGCGAGGCGGGCGGCCTGCGCGCGCAGCGCTGCTTCGGTCCGGCCGGAGAGCACCCACGGCACGGCCGCGCCCGCGTCAGGAGTGGACGGCGACTGGGCGGTCCCGGCGGCTGCGGGGGCCTGTTCGATGATGGTGTGGGCGTTGGTGCCGCTGACGCCGAAGGACGAGATCGCGGCGCGGCGCGGGCGCTCCGACTCGGGCCACGGCGTGGGCTCGGTCAGCAGCCGGACGTCACCGGACGACCAGTCCACGTGCGGTGTCGGCTCGTCGACGTGGAGGGTCTGCGGGAGCACACCGTGCTGCATCGCCATGACCATCTTGATCACGCCGGCGACACCCGCGGCGGCCTGCGTGTGGCCGATGTTGGACTTCAGCGAGCCCAGCCACAGCGGCCGGTCCTCCCCCGGCCGCTCCTGCCCGTACGTCGCCAGCAGCGCCTGAGCCTCGATCGGGTCGCCCAGCTTCGTACCCGTACCGTGCGCCTCCACCGCGTCCACGTCGGCCGGCCCCAGACCGGCAGAGGCCAGAGCCTGGCGGATCACCCGCTGCTGCGCCGGACCGTTCGGTGCCGTCAGACCGTTGGACGCGCCGTCCTGGTTCACCGCGCTGCCCCGTACCACCGCCAGCACCTGGTGCCCGTGACGCCGGGCGTCGCTGAGCCGCTCCACCAGCAGCAGACCGACACCCTCGCCCCAGCCGGTGCCGTCGGCACCACCCGCGAACGCCTTGCAACGGCCGTCGGGCGACAGGCCACGCTGCCTGCTGAACTCCACGAAGACCGTCGGGCTCGCCATGACGGTGACACCGCCGGCCAGGGCCATGGTGCACTCGCCGTTACGGAGGGCCTGGACGGCCAGGTGCAGGGCGACGAGCGACGACGAGCACGCGGTGTCGATGGTGACGGCGGGCCCTTCGAGGCCGAAGGCGTAGGACACGCGCCCGGAGGCGACGCTGCCGGAGCCTCCGGTGGTGAGCAGTCCCTCGACGCCCTCGGGCAGTTCGCGCGGGCCCTGGCCGTAGTCGTGGTACATCAGGCCGGTGAAGACACCGGTCCGGCTGCCCCGGACCGTCGCCGGGTCGATCCCGGCGCGCTCGAAGGCCTCCCAGGCGGTCTCCAGCAGCAGCCGCTGCTGCGGGTCCATCGCGAGGGCCTCACGGGGGCTGATGCCGAAGAAGCCGGCGTCGAACTCGGCCGCCTCGTGCAGGAAGCCGCCGTCGCGCGCGTAGGTCGTGCCGAGGCGTTCGGGGTCGGGGTCGTAGAGCCCGTCGACGTCCCAGCCGCGGTTGTCGGGGAACCGGGAGATGGCGTCCCGGCCGGAGGCCACCAGCCGCCACAGGTCCTCCGGCGAGCGCACCCCGCCCGGCAGGCGGCAGCTCATGCCGACGATGGCGATCGGCTCGTCCTCGGCAGCGGCCGTGGTCCGCCGGGCGACGGTCGCCGTGGCCGCAGGGGCGTCGGCTCCGAGCAGTTCGGTGCCGATGTGCCGGGCCAGGGCAGCAGGGTTGGGGTGGTCGAAGACGAGGGTGGCGGGCAGGCGCAGACCGGTGGCCGTGGACAGCCGGTTGCGCAGCTCCACGGCCGTCAGCGAGTCGAAGCCCAGGTCCTGGAAGGCGTGCGCGGGCCGGACGGCCCGGGGCGAGGAGTGCCCGAGCACGGCGGCGACCTCGGAGCGGACCAGGTCCAGGACGGCTTCGTCACGCTCGTCCGGGGCCAGCCCGGCGAGCCGGGCGGCCAGGGATCCGGCGGCGGTGGCGCCGGCCGTCTGCGCGGTGCCGCGCGTGGTGGCGCGGGCGAGTCCGCGCAGCAGTGCCGGTACGGTTCCGGCGGCCCGGTTCCGCAGGGCGGCGGTGTCGAGGCGGACCGGTACGAGCACGGGCTCGTCCGAGGCGAGCGCCGCGTCGAACAGCCGCAGGCCGTCCTCGGTGGACAGCGGCAGGACGCCGGAGCGCGCCATCCGCGACCTGCCCGCCTCGTCGAGGGCGTCGGCCATGGCACCTTCCTGCTCCCACAGGCCCCAGGCCAGTGAGATCGTGGGCCGGCCCCGGTCGCGGCGGTGCCGGGCGAAGGCGTCGAGGAAGGCGTTGGCCGCGGCGTAGTTGCCCTGGCCGGGGTTGCCGAAGGCGCCCGCGGCGGAGGAGAACAGCACGAACGCCGTGTCGTCGCCGGTGAGCTCGTGCAGGTTGAGCACGGCGTCGGCCTTGGGCTTCAGGACGGCGTCCACGCGCTCGGGGGTCAGCGCGGCGATCACGCCGTCGTCGAGCACGCCGGCCGTGTGGACGACGGAGTCGACCGGAGTCGCGGCCAGCAGCTGGGCGACGGCGTCGCGGTCGGCGAGGTCGCAGGCGGCCCACGTCGCCTCGGCGCCGAGCGCGGCGAGTTCGGCTTGCAGGTCGGCGGCGCCCGGGGCTCCCGCGCCGCGGCGGCTGACGAGCAGCAGGCGCCGCACGCCGTGCCGGGTGACGAGGTGCCGGGCGAGGGTTCCGCCGAGCGCGCCCGAGGCGCCGGTGAGCAGCACGGTGCCGAGGCCGCCCGGGGCGGCGCCCAGCCCCGGGGCAGTGCCCCGGGTGAAGGCGGAGACGGCACCCTCGCCAGGGGCGGAGGCCGTACCCTCGGCCGGGCCGGAAGTGGTGTCCTCGGCGAGGCCGGAGGCGGCGTCCTCCGTTGCCGGAGAGGTGACGCCTTCGGTAGCCGGAGACGCCGGGCCCTCCCCCGCCGGAGAGGCGACGCACTGCGCGGTCTGCGACGCATGGCTCTCCCCTGCCGGGGACGCCGGGCTTTCCGTCGCGTCGGACGCGGCGCGGACCAGCCGCGGTGCGCTTGTCTCGCCGTCGCGGACGACGACGTGCGGCTCGCCGGAGTGCAGAACACCGGGTACGAGCCCGGAAACGTCCGCCGGGCTGTCGGTTTCGAGGAGCACGATCCGGCCGGGGTTCTCCGCCTGGGCCGAGCGCACCAGGCCACCCGCGGCGGCGTGGGCGAGGTCGCCGTAGCGCGCCACGAGCACGAGGCGCGGCGTCCGGTCCTCGGCGAACCACCGCTGGATCAGCCGCAGTACGTCGGCGGTGACCGCGCGGACCCGCTCGGCCTCGGGCACCCCGTCCGGGCCGTCGGGGCAGACGACCACGACCGCGTCCGGCTGCGCGGGTGCGTCAGCGTCGGGCAGTGCGGCGGTGTCCACGGCGTACGCGACGGTCGTGCCGTCCGTGTCGTCGGACGGCAGGGTCAGCGGCGCCTGCTCGATCGCGAACATCGCGTCGCCGGAGCTCTTGCGGAGCTGCTCGGCCGACACCGCGCGCAGCGTCAGCGACTCCACGGAGGCGACCGGTTCGCCGGCGGCGTCGGCCACGAGCAGGGACACCGTGTCCGTTCCGGCCGGCGACAGCCTCACGCGGACGGCGGACGCGCCCGTGGCGCGCACCGCCACCCCGGACCAGGCGAACGGCAGGAGCGGCCCGTCCGCTGCACCCACGGCACCCGTGCCGATCGCGTGCAGCGCCGCGTCGAGCAGCGCCGGGTGCAGGAGGAAGGAGCCGGTGTCCGTGCCCTCGGGGAGGGCCACCTCTGCGAAGACCTCCCCGCCCGCGCGCCAGGCGCCGCGCAGTCCGCGGAACGCCGGGCCGTAGGCCAGGCCGAGGCCGGCCAACCGGTCGTAGAAGCCGTCGAGGCCGATCGGCTCGGCGCCCGCCGGCGGCCACGCCGCGAGCGTCCGGCCGGCTGCCGGGGCGGGTGCCTCTTCGGTGACGAAGCCGGTCGCGTGCCGCACCCACGGCAGGTCGGCGTCGTCCTCGGGGCGCGAGTGCACGGTCAGCGGCCTGCGCCCGGTGCCGTCGGCCGCACCCACCCACACCTGGACGGCGACGCCGCCCCGCTCGGGCAGTACCAGGGGCGCTTCGAGGGTGAGGTCGTCCAGGAGTGCGCAGCCGGCTTCGTCGGCGGCGCGCACGGCCAGTTCGACGAACGCGGTGCCCGGCAGCAGCACGCTTCCGAGGACGGCGTGGTCGCTCAGCCACGGGTGGGTGCGCAGGGACAGCCGGCCGGTCAGCAGCCGTTCGTCGCCACCGGCCAGGGAGACGGCGGCGCCCAGCAGCGGATGCTCGGCGGACCCCAGACCGGCCGCGCGCACGTCGCCGGGAGCGGCCGGTGAGGCGTCGAGCCAGTAGCGGTCGCGCTGGAAGGCGTAGGTGGGCAGGCCGACGCGGCGGGCGCCGGGGAAGAAGGCGTGCCAGTCCGGGGAGACGCCGTGCGCGTGCAGTTCGGAGACGGCGGCAACGAGCGCGGCCCGCTCGGGACGGTCGGCGCGGAGGACGGGAACGGTGATGACGTCGTCGTCCAGGCAGCCCTGGGCGAGGGCGCTCAGCACGCCGCCGGGGCCGATCTCCACGAACGTCGTGACACCCGACTCGTGCAGCGCATGCACGCCGTCGGCGAAGCGCACGGCCTCGCGGACGTGGCGGACCCAGTACTGCGGCGTGTACGGCTCCGCCAGGCGGCCGGTGACGTTGGAGACGACGGGGAGCTGCGGTTTGTCGAAGGTCAGCCCGCGCACGACCTGCGCGAACTCCTCCAGCATGGGGTCCATGAGAGGCGAGTGGAAGGCGTGGCTGACCTTCAGGCGGGAGGTCTTGCGGCCCTGCCGCTCGAAGGCTTCGGCGATGGCGGTGACCGCGTCCTCAACGCCGGAGACCACGACGGACCGAGGTCCGTTGATCGCCGCGATACCGGCCCGATCGGTGAGGTGCGGCAGGACCTCGTCCTCGGCGGCCTGGACGGCGACCATCGCGCCGCCGGCGGGCAGCGCCTGCATCAGCGCGGCACGGGCAGAGACCAACTTCGCCGCGTCCTGCAGGGACAGCACCCCGGCCACATGAGCGGCCGCGATCTCGCCCACGGAGTGACCCGCCACGTAATCCGGCCGGATGCCCCACGATGCGAGGAGACGGAACAGGGCCACCTCGACGGCGAAGAGGGCGGGCTGGGCGGTGCCCGTGCGGTGCAGTTCCTCCGAGTCGACGTCGAACGCGGCGCCGAGGTGCGCGCGGACCTCGTCGTACGCGGCGGCGAACACCGGGTAGGACGCGTACAGTTCGCGCCCCATGCCCAGGCGCTGCGAGCCCTGCCCGGAGAAGAGGAAGGCGACGCGCCCACCGGTGCCGGAGTGGCCGCGTGCCACGCCCGGGGCCGGGGCGCCGGAGGCCACGGCGCGCAGCCCCTCGGCGAGCTCCGCCGGGGTCTCGCCCTGCACCACGGCGCGGTGCTCCAGGGCCGTGCGTGTCGTGGCGAGCGAGAAGGCCACGTCCAGCGGGGAGACATCGCCGTCGTCCGTCCGGGACAGCAGGCGTTCGGCCTGGGCGCGCAGGGCCTCTTCGGTCTTGCCGGAGATCACCCACGGCACGGGCCCGCCCTCGGCCGGGCGTGCGGCCTCGGCGACGACGGCCCGGGGGCCTTCCGCGCCTCCCGCGCCTTCGGTGCCTCCCGCGCCTTCCTCCGGAGTCTCCGGGGCGGCCTCCGCGTCCTGGACGAACGCTTCGGCGGACGGGGCTTCCTCGATGATCGTGTGCGCGTTGGTGCCGCTGATGCCGAAGGAGGAGATGCCGGCCCGGCGGGGCTGGTCCGACGCCGGCCAGGGCGTGGTCTCGGTCAGCAGCCGTACGGCGCCCGCCGACCAGTCGACGTGCGGGGACGGCGCGTCGACGTGCAGCGTGCGCGGCAGTTCGCCGTGGCGCATGGCCATGACCATCTTGATGATGCCGGCCACACCGGCCGCGGCCTGGGTGTGGCCGATGTTGGACTTGATCGAGCCGAGCCACAGCGGCTTGTCGTCGGTACGACCCTGCCCGTACGTCGCGAGCAGCGCCTGTGCCTCGATCGGGTCGCCGAGCCGCGTGCCCGTGCCGTGCGCCTCCACCGCATCGACCTGAGAGGTGGTCAGCTGGGCGGCGGTCAGGGCCTGGCGGATCACCCGCTGCTGGGAGGGGCCGTTGGGGGCGGTCAGGCCGTTGGAGGCGCCGTCCTGGTTGACGGCGGAACCCCGTACGACGGCGAGGATCTCGTGTCCGTTGCGGCGGGCGTCGGAGAGGCGCTCCACGAGCAGCAGGCCGACGCCCTCGCCCCAGCCGGTGCCGTCGGCGCCGGCGGCGAACGCCTTGCAGCGGCCGTCGGGCGCCAGTCCGCGCTGGCGGCTGAAGCCGACGAAGGTGGCGGGGCCGACCATCGCGGTGACGCCGCCCGCGACGGCGAGCGAGCACTCGCCGTTGCGCAGCGACTGGACGGCCAGGTGCAGGGCGACCAGCGACGACGAGCACGCCGTGTCGACCGTGACGGCCGGGCCTTCGAGTCCGAACGTGTACGCCACCCGGCCGGAGGCGACACTGCCCGAGGTGCCCGTGCCCAGGTAGCCCTCCAGGTCTTCGGGGGCGTTCTGCAAGGTGGCGAGGAACTCGTGGTTCATCACGCCGGCGAACACGCCGGTCCTGCTCCCCGCCAGCGAGGCGGCGTCGATGCCGGCCCGTTCGAAGAGCTCCCAGGACGCCTCCAGCAGCAGCCGCTGCTGGGGGTCCATGGCGAGCGCCTCGCGGGGCGAGATCCCGAAGAGGCCGGCGTCGAACCGCGCCAGGTCGCGCAGGAACGCGCCTTCGCGGGCGTAGCTGGTCCCGCGGGCCTCCGGGTCCGGGTCGTAGAGCGCCTCCAGATCCCAGCCGCGGTCGGCCGGGAACTCCGAGACGGCGTCCCGGCCGCCGGCGACCAGCTCCCACAGGTCCTCGGGCGAGTCGACCCCTCCGGGGTAGCGGCAGCTCATCCCGATGATGGCCACCGGCTCCCCGGCGGCGTCCTCGTAGTCACGAAGGCGCCGCCGGGTCTCCTGGAGATCTGCGGTGACTCGCTTCAGGAAATAGCGGAGCTTGTCCTCGTTCGCCACCGAAATCGTCCCTCACCCTTGCGAAGACTTACCGGAATTCGGCAAGGGGTCACTGGGGACGCACCGGAACCGGAACGGTCAGGAGATCCCGAATTCCTTGCCGAGCAGATCGAATACTTCGTCGTCCGTGGCCGATTCCAGATCGCTGCCCTGTCCAGGGCCTTCCGTCACCGGCGCCTTGCCGGAATCACCGGCAATCGCCAATACGGCCTGGAGCTTTGACAGGATCCGGTCGCGAGCTTCACTCTCCGACAACTTCGTGACCAATTCTTGTTCGACCCTGTCCAGGTCGGCAAGTAGGGAATCCACTAGGGCCGGTTCGGCCGCCCCCACCGTTTCCGTGAGCACGTGGTGGGCGAGGAGAGCGGGTGTCGGGTAGTCGAAGACCAGGGTCGCGGGGAGCCGCAGCCCGGTGGCCTTGTTCAGCCGGTTGCGCAGTTCCACGGCCGTGAGGGAGTCGAACCCCAGGTCCTGGAAGGCGTGTTCCGGCCGGACCGCGTGGGCCGACGCGTGGCCCAGGACCGCGGCCACCTCCGCCCGGACCAAGTCCTCGACCGCCTTGTCCCGCTCGGCTTCCGGCAGCCCCTCCAGGCGGTCGGCCAGCGATGACACCACGGAGGGCGCGGCAGCACCCTGCGCGGTCCTCCGGGCCGCGGCCGGCACGAGGGCGCGCAGCACCGCCGGCGTTTCACCGGCACGCAGGGCACCGGTGTCGATGCGGACCGGGGCGAGCACCGCCTCGTCCGACGCCAGCGCCGCGTCGAACAGCCTCAGCCCCTCCTCCGGCGGCAGCGGCAGCACGCCGCTGCGCGCCATCCGCGCCCGGTCGGCCTCGGCAAGGCCGTCCGTCATCGCGCCGGACTGCTCCCACACGCCCCACGCCAGCGAAAGGGCGGGCAGGCCCTCGCGGCGGCGGTACGAAGCGAACGCGTCGAGGAAGGAATTCGCCGCCGCGTAGCTCGCCTGGCCGGCGCTGCCGACCAGACCGGCGACGGAGGAGAACACCACGAAGGCGGCCGGGCCCATGTCCCGGGTGCAGTCGTGCAGATTCAGCACGGCGTCCACCTTGGGCCGGAAGACCTCCCTCATCCTTTCCGGCGTGACCGAGGCGAACACCCCGTCGTCGAGAACACCCGCGGTGTGCACGACGGCCGACAGCGGATGACCGCCGAGCCCGGCCAGCATTCCGCGGACCGCGTCCCGGTCCGCCACGTCGCAGGCCGCCCAGGTGACCTCGGCGCCCCACGCGGCCAGCTCGGCCTCCAGCTCCGCCGCACCGGGGGCCTCCGCGCCCCGGCGGCTGGCCAGCAGGAGCCTGCGCACCTTGTGCTCGGACACCAGGTGCCGGGCGACGAGCGCACCCAGCGAGCCGGAGGCGCCGGTCACGAGGACCGTGCCGTCGGAGAGGTCGGGCAGGTCGGTGGCGGAGTCGGGCGTGCCGGCGACAGCTCCGGTGGCCTTCGTCAGGCGCGGGACGAGCACGTCCTCGCCGCGCACCGCGAACTGCGGCTCACCGGAAGCGACCGCGGCGGGCAGCACGCGAAGCGCGTCCTCCGTGTCCTCGGCCTCCACCAGCACGATCCGGCCCGGGTTCTCCGACTGCGCGGACCGCACGAGCCCCCACACCGCGGCATGCGCCAGGTCGCCGGGACGGGTCACCAGCGCCAGCCGCGCCGGGCGGTCCTCCGCCAGCCACCACTGCACCAGCGCCAGGACCTCACTCGCGACGCCGTGCACCTGCTCGGCGCTGGGCGTTCCGGTGGCTTCCGGGCACGGCACGACCGCGACGTCGGGCAGAACCGCTTCGGTGGACAGAGTGGATGGGGCGGACAGAGCGAACAGAGCGGACAGGTCCGCGTAAGCCCGTACGTCGAGCCCGGCGGCAGCCTCGGGCAGGGCCAGCGGCTGCCATGCGAGGCCGAACAGCGAGTCGTCGGCGCCCCTGCCGGAACCGCCGGCCCCGAGCAGCTGCTCCCGCGACACCGGCCGCAGCGACAGCGAACCGACCGTGGCCACCGGGCCGCCCGCGGCGTCGGCCACGGTCAGCGACACCGCGTCGGTGCCCGTCCGCACGACCTTGACCCGCAGCGCCGTCGCCCCGGCAGCCCGGACGTTCACCCCGGACCAGGCGAAGGGCAGCAGCGGCCCGTCGCCGACGGGGACGAGCCCGCCCGCGCCGATCGCGTGGAGCGCCGAGTCCAGCAGCGCCGGATGCAGCGCGAACGCGCCCGCCTCCGCTTCCGTGCCCTCGGGCAGAGCGACCTCGGCGAAGACGTCGTCCCCGCCGCGCCACACCGACCGCAGGCCCCGGAAGACCGGACCGTACTCCAGGCCCAGTGCGGCCAGGCCTTCGTAGAACGCCGTCAGGTCGACGGCCTCCGCACCCGCCGGCGGCCACGCACCGATGTCCGCAACGGGCGGCGCCTCTGCCGAGGACAGCACACCGGTCGCGTGCCGCACCCACGGCGCGTCGTCCGACGCGTCGTCCGGCCGCGAGTGCACACTCAGCGCCCGCCTGCCCGGCTCTTCTTCCTCGGCACCGACCCACACCTGCACGGCCACACCGCCGCGCTCCGGGACGATCAGCGGTGCTTCCAGCGTCAGGTCCTCGATCTGCGCGCAACCGGCCTCGTCGCCCGCGCGCACCGCCAGTTCCACGAGCGCGGTGCCCGGCAGCAGCACGCTGCCCATGACCGTGTGGTCGGCGAGCCAGGGGTGGGTCTTGAGCGAGAGCCGCCCGGTGACCAGGTACCCCCCGGCGCCCGGCAGCGCGACCGCCGCACCCGCCAACGGGTGCTCGGCCGCACCGAGGCCGAGCCCGGTGGCAGCGGCACTGCCGGTGAACTCCTCGGGCGCGTCGAGCCAGAAGCGCTCGTACTGGAAGGCGTACGTGGGCAGGTCGACACGGCGAGCGCCGGGGAACAGCGCCTGCCAGTCCGGAGAGACGCCGTGCACGTGCAGTTCGGCCAGCGCGGTGACGACGGCCTGCGCCTCGGGGCGGTCGGCCCGTACGACCGGGACCGTCACCGCGCCGTCGTCCAGGCAGCCCTGGGTGAGGGCGCTGAGCACGCCGCCGGGGCCGATCTCCACGAAGGTGGTGACCCCCAGGTCGTGGAGGGTACGGACGCCGTCGGCGAAGCGGACCGCTTCACGGACGTGCCGGACCCAGTACTCGGCCGTGTACGGCTCGGCCAGGCGGCCGGTGAGGGTAGAAACCACCGGGATCCTCGGCTCATTGAAGGTCAGGCCGCTGACGGCCTCGGCGAAGTCCTCCAGCATCGGGTCCATCAGGGGCGAGTGAAAGGCGTGGCTGACCTTCAGGCGGGACGTCTTACGACCCTGTTGCTCGAACACCTCGGCGATCGCGGTGACCGCGTCCTCAACGCCGGAGACCACGACGGACCGAGGTCCGTTGATCGCCGCAATGCCGGCCTGCTCGGTGAGATGCGGCAGGACTTCCTCCTCGGTCGCCTGGATCGCGACCATCGCACCACCGGCGGGCAGCGCCTGCATCAGCCCGGCACGGGCGGAGACCAGCCTCGCCGCGTCCGGCAGCGACAGCACCCCGGCCACATGAGCGGCCGCGATCTCGCCCACCGAGTGACCCGCCACGTAATCCGGCCGGACACCCCACGATGCGAGGAGGCGGAACAGCGCGACCTCGAGGGCGAAGAGCGCGGGCTGCGTCGCCCCGGTCCGGTTCAGCTCCTCCGAGTCGACGTCGACGGGCGCGTCCAGAAGCGCGCACACCTCGTCGTACGCGGCGGCGAACACGGGGTAGGCCGCGTAGAGCTCACGCCCCATGCCGATCCGCTGCGAACCCTGGCCCGAGAACAAGAACCCGGCCTTGCCCCCGGAGCCCGGCTCGCCCGCGACGACCCGGGCGGACGGCGACCCTTCGGCCAGCGCACGCAGTCCCGCCAGGAGTTCCTCCCGGTTCTCCCCCACTACTGCTGCTCGGTGCTCCATCGCCGAGCGCGTGGTGGCGAGCGAGAAGCCGACATCGGCCGGCTGCAGATCCGTGGCCGCGTCCGCGAGGGAGAGCAGGCGTTCCGCCTGGTCCCGCAGCGCCGCCTCGCTCTTCGCCGACAGCACCCACGGCACCCACGGCACCACCGCATCCGGTACCGGAGCCGGGGACTGCTCAGCGGTGGAGGACGTGGAGGGCGCCTGCTCGACGATCACGTGGGCGTTGGTGCCGCTGATGCCGAAGGACGACACCGCTGCGCGGCGCGGCAGGTCGCTCTCGGGCCACTCCACCGCCTCGGTCAGCAACCGCACCGCGCCCGCCGACCAGTCCACGTGCGGCGTCGGCTCGTCCACGTGCAGCGTCCGCGGAAGCACGCCGTGGCGCATGGCCATGACCATCTTGATGACGCCGCCGACGCCCGCAGCCGCCTGCGAGTGACCGATGTTGGACTTCAGCGACCCCAGCCACAGCGGCCGGTCCCCGGCACGTTCCTGGCCGTACGTGGCCAGCAGCGCCTGCGCCTCGATCGGGTCGCCCAGCTTCGTGCCCGTGCCGTGCGCCTCCACCGCGTCGACCTGGTCCGAGGACAGGCCCGCGTTCGCCAGTGCCTGCCGGATCACCCGCTGCTGCGACGGACCGTTCGGCGCCGTCAGACCGTTCGAGGCGCCGTCCTGGTTCACCGCGGTGCCGCGGACGACCGCCAGCACCTGGTGACCGTTCCGGCGGGCGTCGGACAGCCGCTCCACCAGCAGCATGCCCGCACCCTCGGCCCAGCCCGTACCGTCCGCACCCGCGGCGAACGCCTTGCACCGGCCGTCCGCCGACAGACCGCGCTGACGGCTGAACTCCACGAACGTGGAGGGGGTCGCCATGACGGTGACGCCGCCGACGAGGGCCATCGAGCACTCGCCGGTGCGCAGCGCCTGGGTCGCCAGGTGCAGGGCCACGAGCGAGGACGAGCACGCCGTGTCGACGGTGACCGCCGGGCCTTCGAGGCCGAAGGTGTACGAGACGCGGCCGGAGGCGATGCTGCCCGCACTGCCGCTGCCCAGGTAGGCGTCCATGCCCTCCGGGGCAGTCTTCACCCGCCCGCCGTAGTCGTGGTACATCACGCCGGCGAACACGCCGGTCCGGCTGCCCCGCACAGTGGCCGGGTCGATGCCGGCCCGCTCGAACGCCTCCCACGACGTCTCCAGCAGCAACCGCTGCTGCGGGTCCATCGCCAGTGCCTCGCGCGGCGAGATCCCGAAGAAGGCCGGGTCGAAGTCGGCCGCCTCGTGGAGGAAGCCGCCATGGCGCACGGAGGACTTGCCGGAGCGGTCGGGGTCGGGGTCGTAGAGGTTCTCGACGTCCCAGCCGCGGTCCTCGGGGAAGCCGGAGATCGCGTCGCCGCCGGACGCGACGAGGCGCCACAGGTCTTCGGGCGACCGCACATCACCGGGGAACCGGCACGCCATGCCCACGATCGCGATCGGCTCGTCCGTCCCCGCGACCGCGGCGACGGCGGTCTCGGACCGCTCCTGGACGCCCAGCGTCTCGGCCAGTACGAAGCGGGCGAGTGCGACGGGCGTCGGGTGGTCGAAGACCATGGTCGCGGGGAGCCGCAGCCCGGTCGCCGTGTTCAGGCGGTTGCGCAGTTCCACCGAGGTGAGCGAGTCGAAGCCGGCGTCCTGGAAGGCGTGGTCCGGCTGGACGGCCCGGACCGACGCGTGGCCGAGTACGGCGGCGACCTCGGTTCGTACCAGGTCCAGCACCGCCTGCTCGCGCTCGGCCTGCGGCAGACCGGCCAGGCGCTGCCCCAGCGCGCCCTTCGGTGTGGCGTTCTGCGCCGTGCGCCGCGCGGTGGCCCGTACGGGGCGCAGTCCTCGCAGGACCGGAGGCACCGTGCCGTGCAGCCCGCTCAGGTCCAGCCGCAGCGGGGCGACGGTCGCCCGGCCCAGAGCCAGTGCCGCGTCGAAGAGCCGCAGTCCCTCCTCGACGGCTATCGGGGCCAGGCCCACGCGCTTGAGGCGGATGAGGTCGGCCTGGTCGAGCCGGTCGGCCATGCCGCTGCCCTGCTCCCACAGGCCCCACGCGAGTGAGATCGCGGGGAGGCCCTGGGCGCGGCGGGCTTCGGCGAAGGCGTCGAGGAAGGTGTTCGCCGCCGCGTAGTTGCCCTGTCCGGCGCTGCCCAGGATTCCGGACACCGAGGAGAAGACGACGAACGCCGACAGGTCGCTCGTCAGCGTCAGCTCGTGGAGGTTCAGCACGGCGCCGGCCTTCGGGCGCAGCACCGCGTCCATGCGCTCCGGCGTCAGCGCGGCGATCACGCCGTCGTCGAGGACGCCGGCCGTGTGCACGACGGCCGTCACCGGCGTACCGGACAGCACGTCGGCGAGGGCGTCCCGGTCGGCCGCGTCGCAGGCCGCCCAGCGCACCTCGGCGCCCTGCGCGGCCAGCTCGGCCTCCAGCTCGACCGCGCCGGGGGCGTCCGCGCCCCGCCGGCTGAGCAGCAGCAGGCTGCGCACGCCGTGGGCGGCGACCAGGTGCCGGGCGACGAGCCCGCCCAGCGCACCGGACGCGCCGGTCAGCAGGACGGGGCCGGTGCCGAAGGCCGGCGTGCCGTTGGCGGCCCCGCCGGCGTCCCCGGTGACCTTCGTCAGGCGCGGCACGAGGACGTCCTCACCGCGCACCGCGAACTGCGGCTCACCGGAAGCGACCGCGGCGGGCAGCACGCGAAGTGCTTCCTCGGTGTCCTCGGCCTCCACCAGCACGATCCGGTCCGGGTTCTCCGACTGCGCGGAGCGTACGAGACCCTGGACCGCGGCATGCGCCAGGTCGCCGGGGCGCGTCACCAGGGCCAGACGCCCCGGGCGGTCCTCCGCCAGCCACCACTGCACCAGCGCCAGTGCGGCGTGGGTGACTTCGCGGACACGGGCGGCGACGTCGTCGCCGGTCCCTGCCGGGCACGGCACGACTACGACGTCCGATGTCCCTTCCGACTCCCGCAGCGCGTCGAAGTCCGCGAAGGACTCGATCACCAGCGCGTCGGAGGAGGAAGCAGAAGAGGCGGCGGAGGGCAGCGCGAGCGGCGTCCACTCCAGCCCGAACAGCGGGCTGCTGTCACCGGCACCGCGCAGTTGCTCCGCCGGCACGGTCCGCAGCGACAGCGACTCGACCGAGGCCACCGGTTCACCTGCGACGTCGGCCACGGCCAGCGTCATCGAACCGTCGGCCGTCCGCGACAGCTTCACCCGCACCATAGCCGCGCCGGTGGCGTGAACGGCGACACCGGACCACGCGAACGGCAGAGCAGGGCCGTCGTCCAGCGAGACCAGCCCGCCCGCGGCCAGGGCGTGCAGGGCGGCGTCCAGCAGCGCCGGGTGAAGGGCGAACACGCCCGCCTCCGCTTCCGTGCCCTCGGGCAGAGCGACCTCGGCGAAGACGTCGTCCCCGCCGCGCCACACCGACCGCAGGCCCTGGAAGACCGGACCGTAGTCCAGGCCCGAGGCGGCCATGTCTTCGTAGAACGTGGTCAGGTCGACGGCCTCCGCGCCCGCGGGCGGCCACGCACCGAAGTCCGCGGCGGGCGGTGCTTCTCCCGAGGACAGCACGCCCGTCGCGTGCCGTACCCAGGTGGCGTCCTCGACGCGCGAATGCACGCTCAGCTGCCGCCGGCCCGACTCGTCCTCGGGGCCTACCGCCACCTGAAGGGTGACGCCGCCGCGCTCGGGCACGACCAGGGGAAGTTCCAGGGTGAGGTCTTCGACCCCTCCGCAGCCGGCCTCGTCGCCCGCCCGGACCGCCAGGTCCACGAACGCGGTGCCGGGCAGCAGAACGGTCCCGTTCACGGCGTGGTCGGCAAGCCACGGGTGGGAGTCGAGGGAGAGCAGCCCGGTGAGCAGGACCCCGTCACTGTCGGCCGTCGCGATCGCGGCGCCGAGCAGCGGGTGGTCGGTCGCCCCCAGACCCGCGGCCCGGACGTCACCGGACGCGCGGGGTACGTCAAGCCAGTAGCGCTCGCGCTGGAAGGCGTACGTGGGCAGGTCGATGCGGCGAGCGCCGGGGAACAGCGCCTGCCAGTCCGGGGAGACACCGTGGGTGTGCAGCCGGCCGACGGCGGTGATGACGGCGTACGGCTCGGGGTGGTCGGCGCGCAGGGTGGGGACGGTGACGACGGCGTCGTCCTCCAGGCAGTCCTGAGCGAGGGCGCTCAGGACACCGCCCGGGCCGACCTCCACGAACGTCGTCACGCCCAGCTCGTGCAGGCTCCGCACGCCGTCCGCGAAACGGACCGCCTCACGGACGTGACGCACCCAGTACTCGGGGGTGTAGGGCTCGGCCAGGCGACCGGTGAGGTTGGACACCACCGGAATCCGCGGCTCGCCGAACGCCAGGCCGCCGACGACCTCCGCGAAGTCGGCCAGCATCGGATCCATCAACGGCGAGTGGAACGCATGGCTGACCTTCAGACGCGACGTCTTACGGCCCTGCTGGGCGAAGACCTCGGCGACCGCGGCGACCGCAGCCTCCGCACCCGAGACCACGACGGACCGCGGTCCGTTGATCGCCGCGATGCCGGCCTGCTCCGTCAGGTACGGCAGCACTTCGTCCTCGGTCGCCTGCACGGCCACCATCGCCCCGCCCGCGGGCAGCGCCTGCATCAGCGCAGCCCGCGCCGACACCAGCTTCGCCGCGTCCCGCAGCGACAACACGCCTGCCACATGAGCAGCCGCGATCTCACCGACCGAGTGACCGGCCACGTAATCCGGCCGCACACCCCACGACTCCAGCAGGCGGAACAGCGCCACCTCGACCGCGAAGAGGGCGGGCTGCGTCGACCCCGTCCGGTTCAGCTCCTCCGACTCCACATCGACCGGCGCGTCCAGCAGCGCGCACACCTCGTCATAAGCCGCAGCAAAGACGGGGTACGCCGCATACAGCTCACCTCCCATACCCAGCCGCTGCGAGCCCTGCCCCGAGAACAAGAACCCGACCTTGCCCCCGCTGACACCACTGACACCGCTGACAGGAGCAACGCCCGAGGCCAGCGCCTCCAGGCCCCGTCGGATCCCGGCGAGGTCCGCGCCCACGACCGCGGCACGGCGCTCCAGCACCGCACGCGAGGTCGCCAGCGAGAAACCCACGTCAGCAGGCCGGGCCTCGGCACCCTCCCCGTCCATGAAGGACAGCAGCCGCCCCGCCTGGTCCCGCAGCGCCGCCTCGCTCTTCGCCGACAGCACCCACGGCACCACCGCATCCGGTACCGGAGTCGGGGGCTTTTCGGCAGTGTCGGGCGCCTGCTCGACGATCACGTGCGCGTTCGTACCGCTCACGCCGAAGGAGGAGACCGCCGCCCGTCGTGGGGCGCCGTTCTCGGGCCATTCCACCGCCTCGGTCAGCAACCGCACCGCGCCCGCCGACCAGTCCACGTGCGGCGTCGGCTCGTCCACGTGCAGGGTCCGCGGGAGGACGCCGTGGCGCATCGCCATGACCATCTTGATGATGCCGCCGACACCCGCCGCGGCCTGGGCGTGGCCGATGTTGGACTTCAGCGAACCCAGCCACAGCGGCCGGCCCTCGGGCCGCTCCTGCCCGTACGTGGCCAGCAGCGCCTGCGCCTCGATCGGGTCGCCGAGCCGCGTGCCCGTGCCGTGCGCCTCCACCGCGTCGACCTGGTCCGACGACACACCGGCGTTCGCCAGCGCCTGCCGGATCACCCGCTGCTGCGACGGACCGTTCGGCGCCGTCAGACCGTTCGAAGCACCATCCTGGTTCACCGCAGTGCCACGCACCACCGCCAGCACCTGGTGACCGTTCCGGCGGGCATCGGAGAGCCGCTCGACCAGCAGCATGCCCGCGCCCTCGGCCCAGCCCGTACCGTCCGCACCCGCGGCGAACGCCTTGCACCGGCCGTCCGCCGACAGACCGCGCTGACGGCTGAACTCCACGAACACGGACGGGCTCGCCATCACCGTGACGCCGCCGACCAGCGCCATCGAGCACTCACCGCTGCGCAGTGCCTGTGTCGCCAGGTGCAGGGCCACCAGAGACGACGAGCAAGCCGTGTCGACCGTGACCGCCGGGCCCTCCAGGCCGAACGTGTACGAGACGCGGCCCGAAGCGACGCTGCCCGCACTGCCGTTGACGAGGTAGCCCTCCAGTCCGGCCGGCGAGGTGTGCACGCGCCCGCCGTAGTCGTGGTACATCACTCCCGCGAACACGCCGGTCCGGCTGCCCCGCACGGTGGCCGGATCGATGCCGGCCCGCTCGAACGCCTCCCACGACGTCTCCAGCAGCAACCGCTGCTGCGGGTCCATCGCCAGTGCCTCGCGCGGCGAGATCCCGAAGAACTCGGCGTCGAACTCGGCCGCCTCGTGGAGGAAACCGCCCTCCCGGGTGTAGCTGGTGCCCCACTGGTCGGGGTCGGGGTCGTAGAGCTTCTCGACGTCCCAGCCGCGGTCCTCGGGGAAGCCCGATACCGCGTCGCGGCCGGTGAACACCAGCTGCCACAAGTCTTCGGGCGATTGCACGCCGCCGGGGTAGCGGCAGGCCATGCCCACGATCGCGATCGGCTCGTCCGCCGTGCCGCCGGCCGTCGGGACGGTCGCCGGGACCGCTGCCGCCGCCTCGCCGGGGCCCGCGGCCTCGGCGGTGAGGAAGCGGGCGAGGGCGAGGGGGTTCGGGTAGTCGAAGATCAGCGTGGCGGGCAGGCGCATGCCGACGGCCGCATTGAGCCGGTTGCGCAGTTCGACGGCGGTCAGCGAATCGAAGCCGATGTCCTGGAACGAGTCGTCGGCGCCCACCGACCGGGCGCCGCCGTGACCGAGCACGGCGGCGACCTCGGTACGCACCAGGTCCAGCACCGCCTGCTCGCGCTCGGCCTCCGGCAGACCGGCCAGCCGCTGCCCCAGCGACCCCTTCGGGGCCGCCTGCGCCGCGCGCCGCACCGGCGCCACCCGGACCAGACCCCGCAGGACCGGCGGTACGGGCTGCCCCTGCCCGTCCCGGAAGGCGGTGGTGTCGAGCCGGATCGGGGCGACGGCCGCCCGCCCGGTGGCCAGGGACACGTCGAACATCCGCAGGCCTTCCGCCGGCGGGATCGCGGCGAGGCCCATGCGCTTGATGCGCGTGAGATCGGTGTGGTCGAGGCTGCCGGTCATGGCGCTGTCGCTGTCCTGCGCCCACAGGCCCCACGCCAGCGACGTGGCGGGCAGGCCCTGGGCCCGGCGGTGCTCGGCGAGGGCGTCGAGGAAGGTGTTGGCGGCCGCGTAGTTGCCCTGGCCGGGCGTGCCCAGCGTGCCCGCCACCGAGGAGAAGAGCACGAACGCGGACAGGTCGCCGCACAGCTCGCCGGCCAGTTCGTGCAGGTTCAGCGCGGCGTCCACCTTGGGCCGGAACACGCCGTCCAGCCGCTCGGGGGTCAGCGAGCCGACGATGCCGTCGTCCAGGACACCGGCGGTGTGGACGATCGCGGACAGGCTCCGCCCGTCCAGGAGGTCGCGGACGGCGTCGCGGTCGGCCACGTCGCAGGCTGCCCAGGTGACCTCGGCACCCTGCAGGGTCAGTTCGGCGGCGAGCTCGGCCGCACCGGGCGCGCCCCCGCCGCGGCGGCTGACGAGCAGCAGGCTGCGCACACCGTGCTCGGCGACCAGGTGCCGGGCGAACAGTCCGCCCAGCCCGCCCGACGCGCCGGTCAGCAGGACGGTGCCGGAACCGAGGGCGGGGAGCTCCGGATCCGCCGCGTCCGGCGCGGCGATGCGGACGAGCCTCGGTACGCGGACCTCGTCCGCGCGCACCTCGGCCTGCGGCTCGCCGGAGGCGATCAGGCCGGGCAGCACCCCGACGAGGCTGTCATCAACATCGGCATCGGCATCGGCATCGGCATCGGCATCGGCAACAATCTCGACCAGCACGATGCGGTCGGGGTTCTCGCTCTGCGCCGAGCGCACCAGGCCGCGGACCGCCGACTGGGCCAGGTCTCCCGTACGCAGCACCAGCACCAGGCGCGCCGGCCGTTCCTCGGCCAGCCACCACTGCAGCAGACCCAGTACGGCATGGGTGATCTCGCGGACCCGGGCGGCGGTGTCCGCGTCGGTCCCGGCCGGGCAGGGCACGACCACGGCGTCGGCGTCGGAGGCCGCCGACGAACCGGCGGCCCGCAGGGCGGCGAGATCTTCGTACGTCTTGATCCTCAGGCCGTCGGGCGCGGACGGGAGGCCGGCCGGCGTCCACTCCAGGCCGAAGACCGCGTTGTCGCTTCCGGAACCGGCGCGCAGCTGGTCGGCGGGGACCGGGCGCAGCGTGAGCGAGTCGACCTGTGCGACCGGCTCGCCGGTGCCGTCGGCCAGCACCAGCGACACGGCGGACGTACCGGTGCCGGTGCCAGTCCCGGTGCCGGTGCCGGCACGCGAGACCTTCACGCGGAGACCGGACGCCCCGGCGGCCGTCAGGCGCACGCCGCTCCAGGCGAAGGGCAGCAGTCCGTTGCCCGTCCCGGCCTCGGGCTCGACCGCGCCCAGCCAGACGGTGTGCAGGGCCGCGTCGAACAGCGCGGGGTGCAGGCCGTACGCCCCCGCCTCCGTCCGCTCCCCGCCGGGCAGTTCCACCTCGGCGAAGAAGTCGTCCCCGCTGCGCCACGCGGCACGGAGGCCCTGGAAGACAGGGCCGTAGTCGAGGGCCATCTCCGCGAGCCGGTCGTAGAACCCGGCGACGTCGAGGGGTTCCGCGCCGACGGGAGGCCACGCGGCGAGCGAGCCGTCCACCGGCCCTCCCGTGGCGACGGTCAGCGAGCCGGAGGCGTGCCGGACCCACGCCCGCCCGGACTCGTCCTCGTGGGCGTACGCGTCCTCGTCGTCGCTGCGCGAGTGCACGGTCAGTGGCCTGCGGCCCGAGCCGTCGTCGGCACCGACCCGCACCTGCAGGGCGACGCCACCGCGCGCGGGAACGAGCAGCGGGGTCTCCAGCGTCAGTTCTTCCAGCAGGTCGCAGCCCACGGCGTCGGCAGCCATGATCGCCAGCTCGACGAACGCCGTCCCGGGCAGGAGGGCGACGCCGCTGACGGCGTGATCCGCCAGCCACGGGTGCGTGTGTGCCGACAGCCGCCCGGTGAGCAGGTGCCCGTCGCCGTCGGCCAGCGGCACGGCGGCGCCGAGCAGCGGGTGACCGGCTTCGCCCTGGCCCACCGCGCGCATGTCACCGGCGGAGGCGGGGGCGTCGAGCCAGTAGCGCTCGCGCTGGAAGGCGTACGTCGGCAGACCGATGCGCCGGGCGCCGGGGAAGAAGGCGTGCCAGTCCACCTCGACGCCGCTGACGTGCAGTTGGGCGTACGCGGTGGTGATGGCCTGCGGCTCGGGGCGGTCGGCGCGGAGAACGGGGACGGTGACGACGGCGTCGTCGTCCAGGCAGCCCTGGGTGAGGGCGCTCAGCACGCCGCCGGGGCCGATCTCCACGAACGTGGTCACGCCCAGCTCGTGCAGGCTCTGCACGCCGTCGGCGAAACGGACCGCCTCGCGGACGTGGCGGACCCAGTACTCGGGGGTGTAGGGCTCGGCCAGGCGACCGGTCAGGTTGGACACCACCGGGATCCGCGGCTCATGGAAGGTCAGGCCGCGGACGACCTCACCGAACTCCTCCAGCATGGGGTCCATCAACGGCGAGTGGAACGCGTGGCTGACCTTCAACCGGGACGTCTTGCGGCCCTGCTGCCTGAAGACCTCGGCGATCTCCAGCACGGCGCCCTCAGCACCGGAAACCACCACGGACTGCGGCCCGTTGATCGCCGCAATGCCTGCGTGCTCGGTCAGGTGCGGCAGAACTTCGTCCTCGGTGGCCTGAACCGCCACCATCGCTCCACCGGCCGGCAGCGCCTGCATCAGCGCGGCACGCGCCGACACCAGCTTCGCCGCATCCCGCAGCGACAGCACACCCGCCACATGAGCAGCCGCGATCTCGCCGACCGAGTGACCCGCCACGTAATCCGGCCGCACACCCCACGACTCCAGCAACCGGAACAGCGCCACCTCGACCGCGAACAACGCGGGCTGCGTCGACCCCGTCCGGTTCAGCTCCTCCGACTCCACATCGACATCGACCGGCGCGTCCAGCAGGGCGCACACCTCGTCGTAGGCCGCGGCGAAAACAGGGTACGCGGCGTACAGCTCGCGCCCCATCCCCAGCCGCTGCGACCCCTGTCCCGAGAACAGGAACCCGACCTTGTCCGCCGAGTGCGCGCGCCCGGTGACGACGTTCGCCGGCGCTTCGCCGGCGGCAAGGGCCTCCAGCCCCGCCCGCAGCTCGGCCGCGTCGGTGCCGATCACCGCGGCCCGGTGCTCCAGTGCCGAGCGCGTCGTGGCCGACGAGAATCCGGCATCGGCGGGCGGGACGTCGTCGGCCGCGAAGGCCAGCAGGCGCTCCGCCTGCGCCCGCAGCCCCGCCTCGCTCTTCGCCGACAGCACCCACGGCACGGGCACCGGGCGGTGTTCCCGGGCGGCCGGCTCGGCCTCGGCCTCAGCAGGCGCCTCTTCGAGGATCGTGTGGGCGTTGGTGCCGCCGATGCCGAAGGACGACACCGCGGCCCGGCGGGGTCCGGAGGTGCCGGGCCAGTCCACCGGCTCTGTCAGCAGCCGCACGGCGCCCGCCGACCAGTCGACGTGCGCGGTGGGCTCGTCCACGTGCAGGGTCTGCGGCAGCACGCCGTGGCGCATCGCCATAACCATCTTGATCACGCCGGCCACGCCCGCGGCGGCCTGCGTGTGGCCGATGTTGGACTTGACCGAGCCCAGCCACACCGGCCGGTCGTCGGAGTGTTCCCGGCCGTACGTGGCGAGGAGCGCCTGCGCCTCGATCGGGTCACCCAGCTTCGTCCCTGTGCCGTGGGCCTCGACCGCGTCCACGTCGGCCGGGGTGAGCCCGGCGGAGGCCAGGGCCTGCCGGATGACCCGCTGCTGCGAAGGACCGTTGGGGGCGGTCAGGCCGTTGGACGCGCCGTCCTGGTTCACGGCGCTGCCGCGCACCACCGCCAGCACCTGGTGGCCGAGGCCCTGAGCGTCGGACAACCGTTCCACCAGCAGCAGGCCGACGCCTTCGCCCCAGCCCGTGCCGTCCGCGCCGGCCGCGAAGGCCTTGCAGCGCCCGTCGGGCGACAGGCCGCGCTGGCGGCTGAACTCCACGAACAGGTCAGGGGTGGTCATGACGGTGACGCCGCCGACGAGGGCCATGGTGCACTCGCCGCTCCGCAGTGCCTGCGCGGCGAGGTGGAGGGCCACGAGCGACGACGAGCAGGCCGTGTCGACCGTGACCGCCGGGCCTTCGAGGCCGAACGTGTAGGAGATGCGGCCGGAGACGACCGACGCCGCCTTGCCGGTGAGCGCGTATCCCTCGATCTCCTCGGGGGCGTTGCGCAGGCCGTTGGCGTAGTCCTGGCCGTTGGTGCCGATGAAGACACCGGTGCGGCTGGCGCGGACGGACGCGGGGGCGATGCCGGCGCGCTCGAAGGCCTCCCACGCGGTCTCCAGCAGCAGCCGCTGCTGCGGGTCCATCGCCAGGGCCTCACGCGGCGAGATTCCGAAGAGGCCGGCGTCGAAGCGGTCCGCGCCGTCGATGAAGCCGCCCTCGCGCGCGTAGGTCCTGCCGGGCCGGTCGGGGTCGGGGTCGTAGAGCGAGTCGGTGTCCCAGCCGCGGTCGGCGGGGAAGCCGGTCACCGCGTCCCGGCCGGAGCGCAGCAGCTCCCACAGGTCTTCCGGCGACTGGACGCCGCCCGGGAAGCGGCAGCTCATGCTGACGATCGCGAGGGGCTCGTCGGTCGGGGCGGCGGCCGTCGCCCGCGCGGCGTCCGCCTCCGACCCGTGCCGGCCGAGGAGTTCCTCGCGCAGGTGGCGGGCGAGGGCGGTGGGCGTCGGGTGGTCGAAGACCAGGGTGGTGGGCAGCTTGAGGCCGGTGGCCGTAATGAGCCTGTGGCGCAGTTCGACGGCGGTGAGCGAGTCGAAGCCGGTCTCGCGGAATGTCCGGTCGGCGTCGAAGGCGCCCTTGCCCGCGTGGCCGAGCACCGTGGCGGCCTGCTCACGGACCAGGTCCAGCAGGGCACGCTCCTGCTCCCCCGGCGCTGCGCCCAGGAGGCGCTGGACCAGCGCCGACGCGGGCACCTCGGCGCTCCGCGCGGCCTGAGCGCGTGCTTCGAGGGCCTTACGGGCCTCCGGCACGCCCTGCAGCAGCGGGCAGGGGCGCGTGGCGGCGAAGGCCGGGACGAAGCGGTCCCAGTCCACGTCCGCGACGGTCACGGAGGTCTCGCCGTGGGTCAGCGCGCCGTGGAGCACGGAGATCGCGGGCCGGGCCGCGAGCGCCCGGACGCCGCGCCGCCGCAGGTGGTCGCCGGCGGCGCCGTCGGCCATGCCTCCGTCCGCCCAGGGCCCCCACGCGACGGCCAGCGCGGGCAGGCCCTGCGCCCGGCGCTGCTCGGCGAGGGCGTCGAGGAAGGCGTTCGCGGCGCCGTAGGCGCCCTGGCCGCCGTTGCCCCACACACCGGTCATCGACGAGAACAGGACGAACGCGTCGAGGTCCCGGCGGTCCCGGGTGAGCTCGTGCAGGTGGAGCGCGGCGTCCGCCTTGGGACGCAGCACGTGCTGCAGACGCTCGGGCGTGAGCGATGCGACCAGGCCGTCGTCGAGCACGCCTGCGGTGTGCACCACGGCGTTCACGGTGTGCTGGTCGAACAGTGCGGCGAGCGCGTCGCGGTCGGCCGCATCGCACGCGGCGACGGTGACCTGAACGCCCAGTTCCTCCAGCTCCGCCTTGAGTTCGGCGGCGCCGGGGGCCTCGGGGCCACGGCGGCTCGTGAGCAGCAGGTGTCCGGCCCCGGCGGTGGCCAGCCAACGGGCCACGTGCCCGCCGAGCGCACCCGTACCACCGGTCACGAGCACCGTGCCGCGCGGCGACCAGGGCGCGTCCACCGGTGCCGCGCTCTGCGGCGCGCGGACCAGACGGCGGCCCGACACGCCGGAGGCACGTACGGCGAGCTGGTCCTCGTCGGCCTGGGTCAACAGGCGGGCCAGCCGCTCCAGCGAGCGGGAGTCGAGTTCGGCGGGCAGGTCGACGAGCCCGCCCCAGCGCTGCGGCTGCTCCAGGGCGACCACCCGGCCCAGGCCCCAGATCCGGGCCGAGGCGGGGTCGGTGAGCGGGTCGGAGGCGCCGGTCGACACAGCGCCGGTGGTCAGGCACCACAGTGGGGCTTCGATTCCGGCGTCGCCGAGGGCCTGGACGAGCAGGACGAGCTGCTGGAGGGCGTCCGTCCCTGCGTCCGCTCCCGCCTCCGTCCCCGCCTCGACGCCTGCCGCGACCCCTGCCGCGACCCCTGCCGCGGCGAAAACGATGCCGTCGGCCTGCTCGTGCCCGGCGTCGGCCAGGGCCCGGGCCAGGGAGTCGCGATCGGCGTCCGCGTCCACGACGAACGGTACGAGCTCCACGCCGAGTTCCGTGAGCCCGGCGTGGATCGCCGCGGTCCATGCGGTCTCCTGGGAAACCACGTAGATCCAGGTCCCCGCCGGTAGGACGCCCCCGGCGTCGCCGAGCGGCTGCCAGGTGACCCGGTAGCGCCGGCCGTCGGCGGCGGACTGCTCGCGCCGCTGCCGGCGCCAGGCGGACAGCTTCGGCGCGACCACGTCCAACGCGTCGGGGGCCAGCCCCAAGAGCGCACCGAGGGAGGCACGGTCCTCGCTCTCGACGGAGTCCCAGAACTCGGCGTCCACCGTCTCCGGCGCACCGGCGAGCGCCGCCTGAGGCGCATCGAGCCAGTAGCGCTCGCGCTGGAAGGCGTACGTGGGCAGGTCGATGCGGCGAGCGCCGGGGAACAGCGCCTGCCAGTCCGGGGAGACACCGTGGGTGTGCAGCCGGCCGACGGCGGTGATGACGGCGTACGGCTCGGGCCGGTCGGCACGGAGCGCGGGGACGGTGACGACGGCGTCGTCCTCCAGGCAGCCCTGGGTGAGGGCGCTCAGGACACCGCCGGGGCCGATCTCCACGAAGGTGGTCACGCCCAGCTCGTGCAGGCTCCGCACGCCGTCCGCGAAACGGACCGCCTCACGGACATGACGCACCCAGTACTCGGGCGTGTACGGCTCCGCCAGGCGACCGGTGAGGTTGGACACCACCGGAATCCGCGGCTCGCCGAACGCCAGGCCGCCGACGACCTCCGCGAAGTCCTCCAGCATCGGGTCCATCAACGGCGAGTGGAAGGCATGGCTGACCTTCAGACGCGACGTCTTACGGCCCTGCTGTGTGAAGACCTCGGCGATCTCCAGCACGGCGCTCTCAACGCCCGAGACCACGACGGACTGCGGACCGTTGATCGCAGCAATGCCGACCCCGTCGGTCAGGTGCGGCAGCACCTCCTCCTCCGTCGCCTGAACCGCCACCATCGCCCCGCCCGCGGGCAGCGCCTGCATCAGCGCAGCCCGCGCCGACACCAGCTTCGCCGCATCCCGCAGCGACAGCACACCCGCCACATGAGCAGCCGCGATCTCACCGACCGAGTGACCGGCCACGTAGTCCGGTCGCACGCCCCACGACTCCAGCAGCCGGAACAGCGCCACCTCGACGGCGAACAACGCGGGCTGGGTGCACCCTGTCTGGTGAAGCGTTTCGGCATCAACATCGACCGGCGCGTCCAGTTCCGCGCACACTTCGTCGTAGGCCGCGGCGAAAACGGGGTACGACGCGTACAGCTCGCGCCCCATACCCAGCCGCTGCGAACCCTGGCCCGAGAACAAGAACCCGACCTTGCCCCCGACGGCACCGCCCGCCGATGCAGCACCCGAGGCCACCGCCTCCAGCCCCTGCCGGAGCTCCGCCAGGTCCTCCCCCACGACCACCGCGCGGCGCTCCAGCACCGCACGCGACGTCGCCAGCGAGAACCCCACGTCCGCCGGACGCACCCCTGCGGCCTCGGCGCCTTCGGCGTCCAGGAACGCCAGCAGGCGTTCCGCCTGGTCCTGCAGCGCCGCGTCGCTCTTCGCCGACAGCACCCACGGAACGGGTCCCGTCACGGCCGCCTCGGAGGCAGGTTCGTCGCTCGTCACGGCCTGCTCGACGATGACGTGCGCGTTCGTGCCGCTGATGCCGAACGAGGAGACCGCGGCCCGCCGCGGTGCGTCGCCTGCGGGCCACTCCACCGCGTCGGTCAGCAGCCGTACGCCGCTCTCCGCCCAGTCGACGTGCGGCGTCGGCTCGTCCGCGTGCAGGGTCTGCGGCAGCACGCCGTGCTGCATCGCCATGACCATCTTGATCACGCCGGCCACACCGGCCGCGGCCTGCGTGTGGCCGATGTTCGACTTCAGCGAGCCCAGCCACAGGGGACGGTCGCCGTCCCGTTCCCGGCCGTAGGCGGCGATGAGGGCTTCCGCCTCGATCGGGTCGCCGAGCCGCGTGCCCGTGCCGTGCGCCTCCACCGCGTCGACGTCGGCGGGTGCGAGTCCGGCGGAGGCCAGGGCCTGCCGGATGACGCGCTGCTGCGAGGGGCCGTTCGGAGCCGTGAGCCCGTTGGAGGCGCCGTCCTGGTTCACGGCGCTGCCGCGCACGACCGCGAGCACCCGGTGCCCGTTGCGCTCGGCGTCGCTGAGCCGTTCGACCAGCAGCATGCCGACGCCTTCGGCCCAGCCGGTGCCGTCCGCGCCGGCGGCGAAGGCCTTGCACCGGCCGTCGGCCGAGAGCCCGCGCTGGCGGCTGAACTCCACGAACATGCCGGGCGTGGACATCACGGTCACGCCGCCGGCCAGGGCCATCGTGCACTCGCCGCTCCGCAGCGACTGAATGGCCAGGTGCAGGGCGACCAGGGACGACGAGCAGGCCGTGTCCACCGTCACGGCGGGTCCTTCGAGGCCGAAGGAGTAGGCCACGCGGCCGGAGGCGACGCTGGTCGTCGTGCCGGTCAGCAGGTAGCCGTCGATGCCGTCGACGGGCTCGTGCAGCCGGGGGCCGTAGTCCTGTGCCGTGGCGCCGATGAACACGCCCGCCCGGCTGCCGCGCAGCGTGGCCGGGTCGATGCCGGCGCGCTCGAACGCCTCCCAGGCGGTCTCCAGGACCAGCCGCTGCTGCGGGTCGATGGCCGTGGCCTCGCGGGGGCTGATGCCGAAGAAGCCGGCGTCGAACCCGGCCGCCTCGTGCAGGAAGCCGCCGTGCCGCGTCGAGGACTTGCCGGGTGTGCCGGGCTCCGGGTCGTAGAGCGCTTCGACGTCCCAGCCGCGGTCCGCCGGGAAGCCGGTGATGGCGTCGCCGCCGGAGGCGACCAGCCGCCACAGGTCTTCGGGCGAGTGCACCCCGCCGGGCAGGCGGCAGCTCATGGCCACGATGGCGATGGGCTCGTCGGGGTCGGCCACCGTTGCGGCCTCGGAGACCGCCGCGCCCTCGCCCAGGGACTCCGCGCCGAGGTGGCGGGCGAGTGCGGCGGGGGTGGGGTGGTCGAACAGCAGGCCGCTGGGCAGGCGCAGTCCGGTGGCCTCGCCGAGCCGGTTGCGCAGTTCCACCGAGCTGAGCGAGTCGAAGCCGAGGTCCTTGAACGTCCACTCGGTCTCGACCTGGCGGGCTTCGGAGTGCCCGAGGACGGCGGCGACGTGGGCGCGGACGAGGTCGGCCACGGCTTCGTCGCGTTCGGCCTCGGGCAGTCCGGCGAGCCGCTCGCCCAGGATCCCGGCGGGCGCGCTCGCGTTCCCGGCGGTCTCGTCCGGCTGCGGGGCGGCAGGGGCCCGGGTGGTGCCGGCGGCCGGGGAGGCGGTGGCGCCGTCCAGCCAGTACCGCTGCCGCTCGAACGCGTAGGTGGGGAGCGCGACTTTACGACGTACGCCTCGGCCTCCGAACAGGGCCGTCCAGTCCGGCTCCAGGCCGTGGACGTGCAGCGAGGCGACCGCCTCCAGCAGGGCCCGGGCCTCGGGGCGGCGGGCGCGCAGGGCGGACACGAACAGGGCGTCGGCGTCGCCGCTCGTGCCGGCGCCGGCGCGGGCCATGGAGGTGAGGACGCCGCCGGGGCCGAGCTCCAGGTACGTACGGACGCCGTGCTCGTCGAGGCGGGCGACACCGTCGGCGAAGCGGACCGCGTCGCGGACGTGGCCGACCCAGTACGCGGCCGAGCACCCTTCGTACTCCGCGGGCTCCTCGGACAGCCGGCCCGTCACGTTGGACACGATCGGGATGCGCGGCGCGTGGAAGGTCAGCCCGTCGGCAACGCGGCCGAACTCCGCCAGCATGGGTTCCATGTGCGGGGAGTGGAAGGCGTGGCTGACCCGCAACCGGCTGGTCTTGCGGCCGAGACCGGAGAAGGCGTCGGCGATCTCGGTGACGAGGTCCTCGTCGCCGGAGACGACGACGGAGTCCGGGCCGTTCAGCGCGGCGATGCTCGCGCGGTCGGTGCGGTCGCCTATACGGGCGCGGACCTCGTCTTCCGTCCCCTGGACCGCGATCATGGCGCCGCCGGTGGGCAGTTCCTGCATCAGGCGGCCGCGCGCGGCGACCAGCGCGCAGGCGTCGGCGAGCGTGAGGACGCCCGCAACGTGCGCGGCGGCGAGTTCGCCGACGGAGTGGCCCATCAGCACGTCGGGGGTGATGCCCCAGCTCTCCAGCAGCCGGAACAGACCGACCTCTACGGCGAACAGCGCGGTCTGCGTGTACAGGGTGCGGTCGAGTTCGGCTGCTGCCTCGGTGCCTTCGGGGGCGAACATGACCTCGCGCAGCGGCCGCGGCAGGCGGGCGTCGAGGTGCGCGCACACCTCGTCGAGCGCAGTGGCGAACTCCGGGAAGGCCTCCGCCAGTTCGCGGCCCATGCCGGCGCGCTGGCTGCCCTGGCCGGAGAAGAGGAAGGCGAGCTTGCCGCGCGGGCCGGTGCGGCCGGTGGTCAGTGCGGCGCCGACGCCGCCGGTGGACAGTTCGCGCAGGGCGCGCAGGAAGTCGTCGCGGTCCTCGCCCACGACGACGGCCCGGTGCTCGAAGGCGGTGCGCCCGGTGGCCAGCGACCAGCCGACGTCGGGCAGGGCGAGGTCCGGGTGCGCCTCGGCGTGCGCGAGCAGGGCGGCGGCCTGGGCGCGCAGCCCGGAGGCGGTCTTGGCGGACAGCGGCCACGGAGTCGGGGCCGTCGCCGTCCCCGCATCCGCATCCGCGCCCGCGCCCGCCACCTCCGCCTGCGCCTCCGCAGCCGCGTGGTGTTCCTCCAGCACGACGTGGCAGTTGGTGCCGCCCATGCCGAACGAGCTGACTCCGGCGAGGAGCGGGCGGCCGTCCCGGTCCTCCCACGCGGCGTGCTCGGTCTGCACCCGGAGGTTCAGCCGTGTGAGCGGGATCGCCGGGTTCGGGGTCTCGAAGTTGAGGCTCGCGGGCAGTTCGCGCCGGCTGAGCGACAGTGCGGCCTTCAGGAGGCCGGTGATGCCTGCGGCGCCTTCCAGGTGGCCGACGTTGGTCTTGGCCGAGCCGACGTGCAGGGGCCGGTCGGATGCGCGTCCGGCGCCGAGCACGGCGCCGAGGGCGGCCGCCTCGACGGGGTCGCCGACCTTGGTGCCCGTGCCGTGCAGTTCCACGTAGCCGACGCGGGCGGGGTCGACGCCGGCCCGCTCGTAGGCGAGCCGGAGCACCTGTTCCTGCCCGGACTGCAGGGGGACGGTCAGGCCGTCGCCGCCGCCGTCGTTGTTGACCGCGCTGCCGCGGATCACGCAGTAGACCGGGTCACCGTCCGCAACAGCCCGGGCCAGTGGCTTGAGGACGACGATGCCGCCGCCTTCGCCGCGGACGTAGCCGTTCGCGCGGGCGTCGAAGGTGAAGCAGCGGCCGTCCGGGGACAGGCCCCCGAACTTGGCGGCGCCCAGGGTGCTCTCGGGGACGATGTTGAGGTTCACGCCGCCCGCGAGGGCGATCGTCGATTCGCCCTTGCGGAGGCTCTCGCAGGCCAGGTGGACCGAGACGAGGGAGGAGGACTGGCCGGAGTCGACGGTCAGGCTGGGGCCGTTCAGGCCGAGGAAGTACGAGACCCGGTTGGCGATGATGCTGCGGTGCAGGCCGGTGACGGTGTGCGGGGAGATGGCCGTGAGCCCGGAGTGGTGGTGCAGGGTCGCGTAGTCGTCCCAGATGGCGCCGACGAAGACTCCGGTCCGGGTGGAGCGCAGCGTCGCGGCGCGCACGTGCGCGTCCTCCAGCGCTTCCCAGGCCAGTTCCAGGACGAGTCGCTGCTGCGGGTCCATGGCCGCGGCCTCCTTGGGCGAGAGCCCGAAGAACGCCGCGTCGAAGTGGCCGATGCCGTCGAGGAATCCGCCCTTGCGGATGTCGGTCCTGCCCGGTGCCGCCGGGTCGGCGTCGGCCACGGCGGCGCCGTCCCAGCGGTCCCGGGGGACGTCGGTGATCGCGTCCGTGCCCTCGCTGAGCATCCGCCAGAAGGCGGCCGGATCAGCGGCCCCCGGCAGCCGGCAGGCCAGGCCGATGACGGCAATTCCATCGGCTGATTCGGCCGGATCAGCCGGAGCAGCCGAGACCGAACCGGCCCGATTCCCCGTCCCGTTGAGCTCGGACTCGACCATATTGCGCTCCACCCACCCACACAGAGAACGAAAAGGCACCGCACACACGGCGGCGTGACCCCAGTCTCGGCCCTGTGACGGGTTTCCGGATCGGTACAGGATCAGGTCTAGGGGAATCCCAAACGACGCTGCATGCGTGCCGCCGCGAACCCGTCATCAGCATCTGATGGGCATGACTAAGGAGAACCCTAGGGGAAGTTGTGGGAGGGTCATCGGCCGTATAGCCTTTGCCCTTTTTCCTCCGGCGAAAAGGTTTCATCGCACCATGACGCATTCAAGAGAATCCGTCGGCCCCGACGGGAATCGCTTAGTACGCTCCTTCCCGACGGCACGGCCGACGGGCTGTCCTTTCGATCCGCCGGCCCCTTTCGCGGAAGCACGCGCGGAATGCCCGGTGACCCCGCTGCAATACCCCGACGGGCACGTGGGCCGGCTCGTCACGGGACTGCAGAGCGCACGGGCCGTACTGGGCGACACGCGATTCAGCTCGCTGCCGGCCGGGAAGCGTTCTCCGGTCAAGGTGCCCGGCTCCGAGCTGAGCACCGACGCCCTGCCCGCGGGCATGTTCGTCAACATGGACCCGCCCGACCACACCCGCTACCGCCGGCTGCTGAGCAAGCACTTCACCATCCGGCGGGTGAGGGAGCTCCGGCCCCGCATCCAGGAGATGACGGACCGCCTGCTGGATGCGATGGAGGACAGCGGCAGGCCCGTCGACCTGGTCGAGGCCTTCGCCAAGCCGCTTCCCACGCTGGTCACGTCGGAACTGCTCGGCCTGCCGGAAGAGGACCGCGCGGAGTTCGGGCGCCACGTCGACGTGCTCTTCAGCCTCTCCAGCAGCGGCGAGGAGATGCAGCAGTCGATGATGCTCCTGGGCGGCATGCTGCACGCCCTGATCGGCAACGCGCGCAAGGACCCGGGCCCGGACATCCTCGGCCGGCTGACCGTCGAGACCGACCTGAGCGACGAAGAGCTGCTCGGCATCACGATCGTCCTGCTCATCGCCGGGCTGGAGACCACCACCAACATGCTGGCGCTGGGCACGTACGCCCTGCTGCGCCACCCCGAGCAGCTGGCGGCCCTGCGCGCCGACTGGTCCTTGATGGACGGCGCCGTGGAAGAGCTGCTGCGCTACCTCAGCGTGGTGCAGATCGGGCCGATCCGGGTCGCCGCCGAGGACTTCACGTTCGAGGGGCAGTCCCTGCGCAAGGGCGAGGTCGTCACGGTGTCGCTGCCCGCCGCCAACCGTGACCCGCTCGGGTTCGACGACCCCGACGTCCTCGACATCCGCCGCGGCGTGACCCGCCACCTCGCCTTCGGCAGCGGACCCCACCAGTGCATGGGTCACCACCTGGCCCGCCTGGAGCTCTCCATCGGCTACGAGTCCCTGCTGCGTCGCTTCCCCCGGCTGGAGCTCGCCGTTCCGGCGAGCGAGATCGGCACCCGGGAGATGATGGTGACGTACGGCGTCCTGGGGCTCCCGGTGCGCTGGTGAGGAGGCTGCCGTCATGAGGATCGAGATCGAAAGGGACCTGTGCTGCGGCGCGGGAACCTGTGTGCTCCTCGCCCCGGACGTCTTCGACCAGAACGACGAGGACGGCACGGTGATCCTGCTCGACGCCACTCCGGGCGCCGAACAGCGGGCGGCGGTGCAGGAGGCCGCCGAACAGTGCCCGACGGCGGTCATCACCATCACCTGACAACGGCGTCCGGGCGAGGCCGCCCGCCCCGGACGCTCCGGCCCGGGCGCCGGAGCAGCACCGGGCCGGGGCCCGCCACGGCCCGGCTACCGCTTGCACAGCTTCATCGGCCATACTGCCCGCCGTGGAACACCGCATAGGCCAGAACACCCCGCCCGTACACGCCGCCGGAACCGATCCGGCGTTCGTCCCCGGTCTGACCCCGCCGCGGGCCGCCGAGGCACAGGAGCCTGCGCCGGTGCCGGCGGACGCCGTACCGGACGCCGTCACCGCTTCGGAACCGAAGGCGGAAACGGAAGCGGAAACGGGGGCGGCCACGGAAGCGGAAGCGGCTGTCGCCGAGAAGGAACCGCGGCCGGTGGCCGACGGCCCGGTGTTCGAGGTGTCCGACCGACGCGGCTCGATCACCGTCGACAGCACCGGCGTCACACTCCGGCTGGACGACGAGACGGCCGAGTTCGACTGGTCGGAGATCGGCGCGGTGGAGACGAGCACCCCCCGGTTCGGCCGCCGATTCACCGTCAGCGTGCACACCAGCCGTCGCACCTACCACGTCCACATCGAGGCGCCCAAGCGGAGCCTTCTCCAGCAGTGGGCGACCGAGCTGGACACCGTGCTCGACTCCTATTTCGAAGACGCCGACCCCAGCTGACCGGCAGTCACCGGCCGAGGGAGCCGGTCACGACCCCGTGGGTGGCTGGTGCAGGGACGGCGCAGCCGCCCCGCGGTGCTTGATGTTGACGGCGGAAGCTTTGGCCAGTGTGAGGGGGTTCAAGAACTGCAGCGGGCTGATCAGCCGGGATGCAAACAGATGCATGTGCCGCGCCACTGATTCGTCACGCGCCGCCGCCGAGAACATCAGCCGCTCCAAGGGATTGAACGGCCGGGACTTGGCGAAGTCGGCGGCCAGGTACTGGTGACCGCGCAGCCGGCGCCGGTGTCTGCGTGCGTAGGCCGCGAGCGATCTGTTGAGGTCACCCCGACCGATCGCGGCCGGGGCCACCGCCTCGGCCAGCCATTGCGCGGATTGCAGGGCCCAGCCGCATCCCACTCCCCACAAGGGGTCCCCGGTCAGGGCGGCGTCGCCGATGAGGGCCACGCCCAGTGCGGTCGGCGTGCGGCTGTGAAACGGGTAGTCGACCGTGCCTATGATCTTCGTGATGCGCTCGGCGGAGTCGATGGGCGGCGCCTCGGGCAGAGCCCGGACGTAGGCGAAGAAGCTGCCCTCCAGGTCTTCCCGGAAGGCCGGCAACCGTTTCTTGTCCGGGAGGACCGCGATGACCGTCACCCCGTCGTCGTTGGGAAACGCGTACGCCATGTCGGGCTCGAGGAACCAGGTGTGACCGACCCCGCCGCGCAGCGGAAGGCCGCGGAAGTGGGCGAGATAGCCGAAGCGCGCGTTCTCGTACGTCCGAGCAGGTACCCCGGCGGACTTCGCCACGGCCGAGTCCTTGCCGTCGGCGCCGACCACCAGGCGGGCGCGGATTTCGCGCTCGCCCTGTGGTGTCGCCGCACGCACCCCTGAGGTCCGGCCGGCTTGCGGGACCAGCCCGGTCACACGGTGACCGAGGAGCAGATCGACGCCAGGGGTCTTAGCCGCACGGGACCTGATCAGCGGGTCGAGGGTGCTGCGCCGGATGTTGTATCCGTACGGCAGCTCGGGGCCTGCCGGCGCTGCCCGCGGCTCGATCCATCCCCAGCGGGTGTACCAGCGGGCCACATTGCGGACGGCTCCCGCCTTCTCCAGGGCGGGGAGCAGGCCGAGTTCGTCCAGTACCGGGTAGGCGTCGGCCTGGAGGGAATGGGTGCACAGCACCTTGTACGCTTCCGGGTCCGAGCGGCGTTCCAGCAGTGCGACGCGGACACCGCGTCGAGCCAGCAGGATCGCCGCGGCGCTGCCGGCGAGACCGGCTCCGCCGATGACGACGTCGTAGTCGTATCCCGCGCTCCCAGGCCTGGTCATGTGCTGATCTCTCCCTCAGGTGCACGAAGCGTTCGAAGCGTTGTCAGGGGTTGCGGACCGTGTGATGTCCGATCCGGCCGTCCAGCCAGCGCACCTCGTACGGGCCGAGGGACACGGACTGCCCGTCCACTCGGGCCGCCACCGGCCGGCACTCGGTGTTGACGACGAGGACGGCCGCGTCGTCGGCGAGCACCCGGAGCCGGGCGCCCGGCTCCGCGATGGCCTCGACCGGACGGAAGGCGGTGCCCGGGGGGAATGCGTGGGCGAAGCGGGTGAGCAGCCGGGCCATGGGAAGTTCACGGCCGCCGTCGCGCAGGTGGGTGCTGCGCCACAGGCACCCCGGGCAGTCGTCCCCGGTCCGCTGCGGATTCCAGTAGAAGGCGGCCGATGCGCCGCTCGCCGCCAGGTGCATCATTGCGGTGGCGTGCACGGCGGTGCGATGGTGCTCGCTCCAGCCGTCCCGGCCGCCCGGGCTGTCGTCCTCGGCGGGCGGCTCGACGTACCACTCGGCCCACCAGACGGGGAGCCCGGTGACGCTGCTCAGCCACCGGGTGACGTCGGCGAACTTCTCGGTGGCGGCGAACTCGTCGGGGATCGCCTCGTGGTCCTCGCGGGTGTAGCTCGCCCCGTCGACGACGACGAAGTCCGCGCCCGCCTTGTGCTCGTTCCAGTAGTGGATGACGTCGGCGGAGCGCTGATCCAACTCGCCCCAGGCGCCGCGGAGTTCGCGCGAGCAATCCTCCCGGTCCCCGGCGGGCGGGTCGTGGTCGGCCACTACGTACGGGCCGCCGACCAGGTTGTCCGGGCTCTGCTTCTTCAGCTCGGCGTAGACGAGGTTGTACAGCTCGGTGTACCCCTCGTGGTTCCAGCGGCGCTTGTCCTCGTCGTAGAAGCCCTTCAGCTCGTTCCACACGAGGAAGTGCTTGATGTCCGGGTAGCGGCGGGTGATCTTGCCCGCGAGGCGGGCGAAGTCCTTGTAGTGCCGGCGGTCGGGGGCGGCTTCCAGCCGGGACCAGTCGGTACGTCCCCGTCGCCCGCCCTTCATCCAGTCGGGGGCGCCGCACAGGGTGAGGACGGTGGCGGCGCCGGTGCTTCGCATCAGGGCGACGCGCTCGTCGAGGGCTTGGAAGTCGTAGTGCCCGGGCGCCGGTTCGGGGTTCTCCGCGCCCCACCCCATGATGTGCTGGTTCTGCGGCAGGGGCCTTGCGGAGAGCAGGGAGCCTGCCTGGCGCGTGGCTTCCGGAGTACCGTGGTCCGCGCTGTGCTGAGTGTGAGTGAAGCCCCAGCCCGGCCGGGCAGCCGCCCGGCCACTGCCGGGCCTCATCAACCGTGCCGCGTCACGTCGCCCCACGACATCCAATGGTAGGCGCACAGGGGGGATTTCATCCCGTGCGTGTTTCTGTGGGCGGAGAAGCCGTCCGCATGGGCGCGCGGAGGCGCGGCGCTGCCGCTCGCCCCACCCACCGGCCTACGCGGCTTCGCCGCCGGCGCCGTAACCCCGAAGCATCGCGCTCAGGATGTCGCTCAGCCGGGGGGCGACGTCGACGACGGCGTGGGCGAGGTCCGGGTCCGACTCGTAGAGGCGGCGCAGTTCGGTTCCCGGGGCGGCCATCTGCCAGAGCGCTCCGGCCATCGCCGTGGCCGTGGCGACGACGTTGCCGGCCTGCTGGGGGCGCACGGCGGCCACTTGGCACAGCACCTCGCCCACGGCCGTGACCTCGGCGATGGCCGTCAGCTTGAAGGACCGGACGCTCTCCAGCGAGACGTTGCGCTCCAGGTTCATGGGCGTGTGGGCGAGCAGGTCACAGAACAGGGGACGGGCCACCAGCGACTCGGCGAGGATCCGGGCGACCGCGCACAGGTCGGGTTTCCGGTCCGCGCCGTTCACGGCATCCGCGGAGTCCCCGTCCCCCGCGCCGGGCGCCGCGCCGGCGAGCCGCTCGCGCACCGCCTGCGACCACTCCACCCATCCGGCGGCAGCCAGCCTGAGGAAGATCTCTTCCCGGGTCTCGAAGTAGCGGAGCATCGCCGACTTGTGCATGCCGACCTCCGCGGCGATGTCGGTCAAGGTGACCGACCGGATGCCGTTCGTCTCGGCCAGACGGGCCGCCGCGTCGAGGATCGCGGACTCGCGGGCGCGCTTCGCCTCGGGGCTCCGTGCGCGTGAGGGCCGGCTGCGGGTGGTCATGCGGGCATTCTAACGCAACCAGGTTGCACTATTAACGCAACCGCGTTTTGCTATTTCCATGGCACCCCAGACATGGTTCATCACCGGCTCGTCCCGCGGCTTCGGCCGCTCCCTCGTCGTCGCCGCCCTGGAGGCGGGCGACCGGGTCGTCGCCACTGCCCGCAAGCCGGAACAGCTCACTGACCTGGTCGAGCGGTTCGGCGACAGGGTCTTCCCGGTCGCGCTCGACGTGACCGACGCCGCCGCGGCCGCTGCCGCCCTCGACGCCGCCCGTGACCGCTTCGGCCGCATCGACGTGGTCGTCAACAACGCCGGCTACGCGAACGTCGCCCCGGTCGAGACGGCTCCGGAGGACGACTTCCGCCGCCAGTTCGAAACGAACTTCTGGGGCGTGTACAACGTCTCGAAGGCTGCGCTGCCCCTGTTGAAGGCGCAGGGCGGCGGCATCGTCGTCCAGTTCTCCTCCATCGGCGGCCGGGTGGGCGGCAGCGCCGGCCTGGGCTCCTACCAGGCGGCCAAGTTCGCCATCGACGGCCTCACCCGCGTGCTCGCCACCGAGACCGCGCCGTTCGGCATCCGTTACCTGGTCGTCGAGCCCAGCGGCTTCGCCACCGACTGGGCCGGCGCCTCCATGGACGTCCAGGACGTCCCGCCGGAGTACCGGGCGACCGTCGGCGCCTTCACCGACCGGGTCCGCGACAGCCGGACCGCCGGCGACCCCGACCGCGCCGCCGGGATCCTGGTACGGGTGGTCAAGCGCGACCACCTCCCCACCCATCTGCCCCTCGGCGCAGACGCGTCCAGGATGGCGCTCGACTACTCCAGGCAGCAGATCGCCGAGGCCGAGGCCTGGCAGGCCGTCTCCCTCTCCGCCGACTTCGGGGCGCAGTACCCCGTCGGGCTACCGGCGGACGCCGAGTAGGCCGGCCGCATCGCCCGGTTCGGGCCCGCCGTCCGTAGCCCACCACTAGGCCGTGGCGGCGTGCCGAGGGAATTTCGGTAGAGGTACCGGACCAGAATCGGCGTCGACGGTGGCAACGGCGCGAGGTAGTGTGCGGGCAGCGTCGCGTGCCGGTGGCAGACCGTGTCAGGCATGGAGGCGCCGAACCGAAGGAGGCCGGCGTTGCACTCGTCGCACCCTTCGTCCTCGCGTGACTGAGCGCGAGACGACCAGGCTCGTCGCCTGGAGCCAAGAACTCCGTCAGGTCCACCACCGACTCCGGGAAGCGCTGTCCGTGACGCGCGCCTCCCTGGCCGACGGCACCCCCGGCCAGGCGGCCACCCGTGAACTGCTGCTGTACTGCCACGGCTTCTGCACCGCTCTCGACGGCCACCACCGAGGTGAAGATCGCACCTTGTTCCCGGCCATCGCGGCTGCTCACCCGGAGCTGCGCCCGGTGCTGCGCTCGCTGGAGCAGGATCATTCGATGATCGCCCACCTGCTCGGCGGCCTGCGCACCGCGGTCGAACGGGCCGCACCGCCCGAAGAGCTCGATCACCACCTCGAAGGGATCGCCGCGCTCATGGAGAACCACTTCCGGTACGAGGAGAAGCAACTGCTCGCCGTACTCGAAACCCTCGAGCCGGCAGCCGCGCCGGGAGAGGTGCTGGGCCCGATATGACCTGGAACCGGACGGCGGGGGGCGGTGGAATCCGCGTCGGTCCGGGAGCGACGTCACGTGGCAGTCACTGCGACCGCGACCGACCAGCCGATGTAGAGGACGTTGACGGCCAGCCGGGCCACCGCACCGGCCGGTCGGTGCAGCCGGCCCGGCCGATCAGGACGGGCGCGGCACAAGGCATCCAGATGGGACGTCAAATACGTGCTGATCAACGCCGCGGCGGCCCACCCTCCGACCGTCCGGCCGCCAGGCGTCAGTATCAGCGCGCCCACGACGATCTCCGCCGCCCCACTGACAGCGACAAACGTTCCGGGCCGGCCGAGCCACGCCGGGACCAGGGCCCGGAAGTAGCCGGGGACCAGGAAGTGCGCGATCCCCACGGAAACCAGGAAGACCGCCAATGCGATGCCCGCGATAACGTCCATGCCGTGATGGTTGTCCCGGCCCACGCGTGGGCGCTTGAACAAAACGATCGCCGGCTCGTCTTCGCCTCCGGTCCCGGGGCGGCGATGTTCGCCGAGACCGGCGCGTTCACCGTCACCCGGCACCAGCACCCGGCGTGGAAGGTCGTCCTTCCGGTCGGCGGCCGCGCCCACGTCGGACCGGCCGCGGGCAGGCACGTGGCGGGAGCCGGGATGATCGTGCCCCCGCAGCTCGCCCACACATGCGCCTCGTCGTCGTCCTACATCGCTCTGTTTCTGGACCCCTGGACGCTGCGTCCCGCACCGGGCCCGACGCCTCTGGACAATGTTGCGGTGCGGCGGATCCTCGCCGCGCTGGGCCGCAGCCGCATCGACGGCGGCTTCGGCGACGGGCCCGACCTCGCCGCGGCGCGAGCCGAACTCATCGCGCTCACCGGTGCGGGGCAGCGCCCGCTCGATCCACGGACGGCCTACGCGCTCCGTGAGTGCACACGTACGGATCCCGGTGCCCGCATAGGTTCCCTCGCCGCCGAGGTCGGACTCTCACCGCCCCGGCTGCGCGCTCTCGTCCGCGCGTCCGTCGGAGTGCCGCTCGTGCAACTGCGGCAATGGGCACGGCTGCGCGCGGCCATCGCCGGCCTGCCCCGTGCCTCAGTGGCCGAAGCCGCAGCCACCGCGGGCTTCGCTGACCAGGCCCACCTGGCTCGCACGGCGCGCGCCCTCCTCGGGCGCACGCCCTCGTCCATGACGCCGTCTCAGCGGCAAGAGGCGCCCCGGGGGGGGGGGGGGGGGGGGGGGGGGG